>JASGDW010000030.1:0-4493 GCA_047606965.1 Microbacterium sp. | reverse complement strand
CCGAGACAGCACACGCCGCATGCTGTCTCGGCGCGCAGATGCAGTCTCGCGGCCGGGGGGCCGGGGGGCCAGGGGCGGGAGGGGGGTCACGGCTGCTTGCCGAAGCGGGTGCGCAGGTCCGCTTTGCGGACCTTGCCGCTGGCGGTGCGGGGCAGGTCTTCGACGACCACCACGTTCTTGGGGAGCTTGTAGCGCGCCAGCACGCCGTCCAGCCGTTCGCGCACCTGCTCGGTGGTCACCTCCTCGGCGCCCTCGCGCAGGGTGACCACGGCCCAGGGCACCTCGCCCCAGCGCTGGTCGGGCACACCGATCACGGCGACGCCGGAGATGCCCTCGATGTCGCTCACGAGGTTCTCCACCTCGGCGGGGTAGATGTTCTCCCCGCCGGAGATGATCATGTCCTTGAGCCGGTCGGCGATGAAGAGGTAGCCGTCCTCGTCCAGGTAGCCGAGATCCCCGGAGCGGAACCAGCCGTCGTCGGTGAAGGCGGCCGCGGTCGCCTCCGGCATCCCGTGGTAGCCGAGGAACACGTTCGGGCCCGCGATCTCGATCTCGCCGACGGTGCCTCGCGGGACCATACGGCCGTTCTCGTCGGCGATGCGCACGTCGGTGAAGAAGTGCGGCAGTCCCACGCTGCCCTGCTTGGCACGGGTCATGTCGGGCGAGAGCGCGGTCGCGCCGGGCGAGGTCTCGGTCATGCCGTACCCCTGCGAGAAGCGCAGCCCGCGTTCCTCGTAGGCGTTCAGGATGCGGGTGGGCACCGCCGAGCCGCCGCAGGTGAGCTTGCGCAGACTGGACAGGTCGGTCTGCGCCCAGTCCGGGTGGTCGGCCATCAGCTGGTAGGTCGTGGGCACGCCGGAGAGCATCGTCACCCCGTGCCGTTCGATCAGCTCCAGCGCCCGCCCCGGCTCGAAGCCCCTCTCGAGCACCATGGTGGCGCCGGTCATGATCGCCGGCATCGCGCCCATCCCGAGGGAGGCGACGTGGAACAGCGGCGAGATCATCAGGGCGACGTCGGAGGAGACCACGTCGTAGTCGACGATGCAGTTCATGGCGCACCAGGTGAGGTTCCCATGGCTGAGCACCGCGCCCTTGGGCCTGCCGGTCGTGCCGGAGGTGTAGATGATCGCGACCGGGTCGTCGAGGGTCACCGCGGCATCCGCGTGTCCCCCCGGCGCCGCCTCGGTCAGCCGGTTCAGCCCCGGGATGCGGTCGGTGCCGTCCCCGGTGAGCAGCACGTGCGCGACGCGGGCCGCCTCGATCCCGTCGGCGGCCCGTCCGGCCAGCTCCACGTCGTGGATCAGGGCGCGCGCGCCGGAGTCGGTGAGCACGTGCGTGACCTCGGGGGGCGCGAGCCGGGTGTTCACCGGCACGAACACCGCCCCGAGCTGGGCGCACGCGAACAGCGTCTCGAGGAAGTCGGGGCTGTTCTCCCCCAGGTAGGCGACCGCGTCCCCCTTGCCGATGCCGCGGGCGGCCAGCAGCGCCGAGATCCGGTCGACGCGGTCGGCCAGTTCCCGGTAGCTGAGCCGTTCGCCCTCGCCGAAGATCAGCGCGGTCTTCTCCGGCGTCTTCAGCCGCCGTTTGCTCATCCACGAGCCCAGTCCGTGATTGTGCATCGTCGCGGGTTCCTCTCCTTCGAGGCGGTGGGACGGTCAGGCGTAGAAGCGCTGCAGGCTCCGGGCGGCGACGGCGGGCTTGGCGGAGCCGTCGATCTCGATCGTGACGTCGATCGTGAGCTGGTAGCCGCCGGACACCTCGGCGACCTCGGCGATCGTGCCGGACAGGCGGATGCGCGAGCCGACCCTCACCGGCGAGACGAACCTCACCCGGTCGAGCCCGTAGTTGACCTTCGTTCCCACGCCCTCGACGTCGAGCACCTCGGTCTGCATCGGGATCAGCAGCGCGAGGGTGAGGAATCCGTGCGCGATCGGAGCGCCGAACGGACCGTCCTTCGCACGTTCCGGGTCGACGTGGATCCACTGGTGGTCGTCCGTGGCGTCGGCGAAGGTGTTCACCTGCTCCTGGGTGAGCTCCCGCCACTCGGAGGGGCCGAACTCGGTGCCGGCGGCGGAGCCGAGATCGGCGTAGGCGAGCGTCGTGGTGGTCATGGGTTTCTCCTTCGGCGGATGTCGGGGTCAGGCGATCGGGGCGTCGGGCGGGATGCCGGCGGGAGAGTCGTTGCGCAGCATCGGCGCTCCTAGGCGAGCCCGAGCAGGCGCGCGGCGTTGTCCTTGAGGATGCCGGGCGCGGTCTCCGGCTTCAGCGTCCCGGCCGTCTCGGCGTCCCGCATCCACCGGTCGGGACTCAGCAGCGGGAAGTCGGAGCCGAACAGCACGCGGCGCTTCAGATAGGAGTTCGCGGCGCGCACGAGCTGCTCCGGGAAGTACTTCGGGCTCCACCCCGACAGGTCGATCCAGGTGTTGTGCTTGTGGGTGGCGACGCTGATGGCCTCGTCCTGCCACGGCACCGAGGGGTGGGCCATGACGATCTGCAGCCGCCCGAACTCGGCGGCGACCTCGTCGAGCAGCATCGGGTTCGACAGCGCCAGCCGCAGGCCGCGACCTCCCGACATCCCCGCGCCGATCCCGGTCTGCCCGGTGTGGAACAGGGCGATCACTCCCGCGTCCTGCAGCAGCTCGTACAGCGGGAAGAACCGGTGCTCGCTGGGGTCGAAGCCCTGCACCGTGGGGTGGAACTTGAATCCGCGCACGCCGTAGGTCTCGATCAGGCGGCGGGCGCGGTCTAGCGCGTCGGGACGGTTCGGATCGACCGAGGCGAACGGGATCAGCACGTCGTTGTGGCGGGCGGCGCCCTGAGCGATCTCCTCGTTCGAGATCGGCGGATGGCCGAGGTGGGTCTCGGCGTCCACCGTGAACACGACCGCCGCCATGCGTCGCTCGCGGTAGTGGGCGGCGATCGCGTCGAGGTCGGGCCCGCCGATGTCGGCGCTGAAGTACGCCGCCGCCGCTTCCGAGAGATCCGGCGGCAGCGACGAACGCCCGTGCGCGTCGACCTCGACGTGCACGTGCACGTCGATCGCGGTGATCGCCGAGAGGTCGATCGCGCTCTCGTAGCGGGTCGTCACCGCGTCAGCTCCTCCGGCAGCGGCGGGAAGCTCTCGCCGACCGACTGCGGCTGGAACAGACCGGGGAACTCGTCGTGCAGCGCCTGGTACGACCAGCCGCCGTCGTGGTAGGCCGTGACGACCGGCTCGGGGTGCGACCAGATCTGCAGCCGATCGCCGCCGATGCCGATGGCCTGGCCGGTGACGGACGCCGCGGCGTCGCTCGCGAGGTACGCGACGAGGCCTGCGACGTCCTCCGAGGAGCCGAAGCCCAGGCCGTGCCGGAAGAACGCCGGCATCGGCTCGCCGGCCGCCTCGGCCTCGACCGCGGCGGCGAAGTACGGCACCGTGGCGGTCATGGCGGTCGCGGCCACCGGGATGACCGCGTTGGCGGTGATGCCGGCCTTCTTCAGCTCCAGCGCCCAGGTGCGCACCATGCCGACGATGCCGGCCTTGGCGGCCGCGTAGTTGGTCTGCCCGAAGTTCCCCCGCTGCCCGGTCGGGGAGCCGATCGCGATGATGCGCCCGGCGATCTGGTTCTCGCGCATGTAGGTCGCGGCCTCGCGCACGCACGTGAACGTGCCGCGCAGGTGCACGCCGATCACGGTGTCGAAGTCGTCGTCGCTCATCTTCCACAGCACGGTGTCGCGCAGCACCCCGGCGTTGGTGACGAGGATGTCGAGCCGCCCGTAGACCTCCACCGCGGTCCGCACCAGCTGCTTCGCCGTCTCGGTCGGGCCGACCGGCGCGACGACGGCGGTCGCGGCGCCGCCGGCATCCGTGATGGTCCGCACGGCCTGCGTGGCGGTCTGCTCGTCGACGTCGTTGATCACGACGGATGCGCCCGCCCGGGCGAGCTCCTGCGCATAGGCGAGGCCGAGGCCGCGGCCGGATCCGGTGACGATGGCGACTTTGCCGTCCAGGGACATGGGGGACTCCTTCGATCGTGGCACCATTGAACCGACAGGTCATTGAATTTGTCAACTATTGATTCGTGCACGCTTTGCTATGCTCGCCGCATGTCTCAGCCCGCGCCCTCCGCGCCGCCCGTAGGCGACCGGTTCCCGGGCTCCGCGCTCGGCGGGGATCTGAGCTTCCTGCTCGCCCGCGCGAACGCCGTCTCGGTCGCGACCGGCAACGCCGCCCTGTCCGTGCACGGGCTGCGGGTTCGGTCGTACTCGGTGCTCGCCCTCGCCGCCGACGGGGCGCGTCCCACGCAGCGTGAGCTGGCGGACTTCCTGCGGCTCGATCCCAGTCAGGTGGTGAGCCTGGTGGACGAGCTGCAGGACCGGGGTCTCGTCGCGCGCGAGACCGATCCCGCCGACCGGCGCGCGAAGGTCGTCGTGATCACCGCCTCGGGCCGTGCGCTGTTCGACCGGGCCCGGGCCGACGCGGCCGCGGCGGAGCGGGCCCTCCATGCGGACCT
>JASGDW010000029.1:0-19340 GCA_047606965.1 Microbacterium sp. | reverse complement strand
TCTCGATCGCGCACATCGAGTACGAGACGGCGAACCGGCACTACGCGCACGTCGACATGCCGGGTCACGCCGACTACATCAAGAACATGATCACCGGTGCCGCTCAGATGGACGGCGCGATCCTCGTGGTCGCGGCCACCGACGGCCCGATGGCCCAGACGCGCGAGCACGTGCTGCTGGCCAAGCAGGTCGGCGTCCCCTACCTGCTCGTCGCGCTGAACAAGGCCGACATGGTCGACGACGAGGAGATCCTGGAGCTCGTCGAGCTCGAGGTGCGCGAGCTGCTCAGCTCGCAGGACTTCGACGGCGACAACGCGCCGGTCGTGCGCGTGTCGGGTCTGAAGGCGCTCGAGGGCGACCCGGAGTGGACCGAGTCGATCGTCACGCTCATGGAGGCCGTCGACGAGTCCATCCCGGACCCGGTGCGCGACAAGGACAAGCCCTTCCTCATGCCGATCGAGGACGTCTTCACGATCACCGGTCGCGGCACCGTCGTCACCGGCCGTGCCGAGCGCGGCACCCTGGCGATCAACTCCGAGGTCGAGATCGTCGGCATCCGCGCGACGCAGAAGACCATCGTCACGGGCATCGAGATGTTCCACAAGCAGCTCGACGAGGCCTGGGCCGGCGAGAACTGCGGCCTGCTCCTGCGCGGCACCAAGCGCGACGAGGTCGAGCGCGGCCAGGTCGTCGTGAAGCCGGGTTCGGTGACCCCGCACACCAACTTCGAGGGCACCGCGTACATCCTGTCCAAGGATGAGGGCGGCCGTCACAACCCCTTCTACACGAACTACCGTCCGCAGTTCTACTTCCGCACCACGGACGTGACCGGCGTCATCACGCTGCCCGAGGGCACCGAGATGGTCATGCCCGGCGACACCACCGACATGACGGTCGAGCTGATCCAGCCCATCGCCATGGAGGAGGGCCTCGGCTTCGCGATCCGTGAGGGCGGCCGCACCGTCGGCGCCGGCACGGTGACCAAGATCATCAAGTAGGTCTTCGGACCCAACGACAGGGGTCGGGCCTTCGGGTCCGGCCCCTTCGTCCCGTCTACCCCCGCTTCGTCTCCGTGCAGATGCGCGTGCGCAGGGCCTGTGCGCGCACGTCGACGGAGATGAGACCGGGTGCACGGGGCGGGGCGTGCAGAGGGCGGACGGCGGGATGCGGAAGATGCGGGTGCGGCGATGAGCGGCGTCCTGGTGCACGAGTGGCTCGCCCCGACGGGCGGTTCGGAGAACGTGTTCGAGGAGCTGTCGCGGATCTTCCCGGACGCCGCGCGCTACTGTCTCTGGAACACGAGCGACGGGCGGTTCGCCGGTGTCGCGGAGACCTGGCTCGCGCGAACGCCGCTGCGCGGACACAAGGCCGCCGCCGTGCCGTTGATGCCGTTCGCCTGGCGGGCGCTGCCGGCGCTGGAGGCCGACTGGGTGCTGTGCAGCTCGCACCTGTTCGCCCACCACGCCCGGTTCGCGGGCCCCGCGCGCGGGGCTCCGAAACTCGTCTACGCGCACACGCCGGCACGCTACATCTGGACGCCGGAGCTCGACCAGCGCGGCGCCGGCCCGCTCGCCCGGCTCGCGGCGGCGGCGTTGAAGCCGCTCGACCGTCGGCGTGCGCAGGAGCCCGTCGCGATCGCCGCGAATAGCCGGTTCGTGGCCGATCGCGTCGCGCGCGCCTGGGATCGGGAGGCGACGGTCATCTATCCGCCCGTCGACACGAGCCGCTTCGCCGCGGGGCCGGCGCCCACCGAGAAGGCGCGCGCCGTGCTGGCCGGCCTGCCCGCGGACTTCCTGCTGGTGGTCTCGCGCTGGGTGTCGTACAAGCGGGTGGACGCCGCGATCCGGGTCGGGCTCATGACCGGGCATCCGGTCGTGGTCGCCGGGCAGGGACCGGACGAGGCGCGGCTGCGGGAGATCGCGGCGCAGCACCCCGGCAGGGTCGTGATCGTCGGCCATCCGCCGCGCGCCGTGCTGCGCGCGCTGTACCAGCGTGCGGCCGCCCTGGTCTTCCCCGCCGTCGAAGACTTCGGCATCGTCGCCGTCGAGGCCATGGCCGCGGGCACGCCGGTGCTGGTCAACGCGGTCGGCGGCGCCGGCGAGGCCGTCGTGGACGGGGTGACCGGCGCTCATGTGCGCGACTGGGAGTCGCCGACCGAGGTCCGCGCCGCGCTCGAGCGCGCGCTGACGGCGACGGCGGCGGCCTGCCGTGCGCGCGCGGCGGAGTTCGACCGTGCCGCGTTCGGCGACCGCATCCGCGCGTGGGTGCACGAGACGACCGCGTAGGCTCGTGGCCATGCGTGTCGGTGCCGTGATCCTCGCCCGTGGCGGCTCGAAGGGCGTCCCCGGGAAGAACGTGGCCAGGGTGGGGGGGATCCCGCTCATCGCACGCGCGGTGCGATCGGCCTGCGCCGCCCGGGGCGTGGACGAGGTGCTCGTCTCGACCGACGGCGCGGACATCGCCGCGGCCGCCCGTGCCGCCGGGGCCGAGGTGATCGACCGCCCCGCCGAGCTCGCGGTGGACACCGCGTCGTCGGAGTCGGCGCTGCTGCACGCGCTCGGCGTGCGGCGAGCCGCTGGCCGTCCGCTGGATGTGGTCGTGTTCATCCAGCCGACCTCCCCGTTCATCTTCGCCGCCGACATCGACGCGGCGGTGGAGCGGGTGGTCTCGGGCGAGGCCGATGTCGCCTTCGCCGCCTTCGAGACCTACGCGTTCCTCTGGGCGGATGCCGCTGCCGGCGCGGTCGGCGTGAACCACGACCACTCGTTCCGTCCGCGGCGGCAGGATCGTGAGCCGCACTACCAGGAGACCGGCGCGTTCTACGTGATGCGCGCCGTAGGGTTCGAGCAGGCCGGGTTCCGCTTCTTCGGTCGGGTGGCGGTGCAGCCGGTGAGCGAGGACTGGGCCATCGAGATCGACACGCCGGCGGAGCTGGAGCGTGCCCGTCTG
Organism: Microbacterium sp.; assembly: GCA_047606965.1. Taxonomy (GTDB): domain Bacteria; phylum Actinomycetota; class Actinomycetes; order Actinomycetales; family Microbacteriaceae; genus Microbacterium. The sequence goes on along the minus strand of JASGDW010000029.1, from coordinate 16,391 downwards.
CTCGCCCCGGGCTTCGACGACCCGGCCCAGCGCGAGCGGCCCGAGCGGGTCGCCGCCGTCATCACCGACTTCGACGGCGTGCACACCGACGACACCGCGCTCACCCTGCAGGACGGCATCGAGGGCGTGACCGTCAGCCGCAGCGACGGCATGGGCGTCGAGCTGCTGCGGCGCGCCGGCATCCCCTTCCTCATCCTGTCGAAGGAGTCGAACCCGGTCGTCGCCGCCCGCGCCGCGAAGCTCGGCGTCGAGGTGCTGCAGGCCGTCGAGGACAAGGCCACGGCGATCTCGGCGTGGATGTCGGAGAAGGGCGTCGACCCCGCGGACGTCGTGTACGTGGGCAATGACGTCAACGACCTGCCGGCCCTGGGCCTGGTCGGCTGGCCGATGGCGGTCGCCGACGCGCGGCCCGAGGCGGTCGCCGCGGCGCGGATCGTGCTGAGCCGCTCCGGCGGCCGGGGGGCGATCCGCGAGCTCGCCGACGTGCTGCTGGCACGGCGCGGGTGACCTAAACCGCATGGGATAGGCTCGTTCACCGGACTTCCGCCCGGACCGTGCATCCGCCCGGCCATCGGCGGAAGAGAGCAAGGGGTTTTCTGCTGTGGGAACAGAACGTGTCATCATCGGCGAGCACACGATCGGAGACGGCCTCCCCGTCTATGTGATCGGCGAGATCGGGCTGAACCACAACGGATCGGTGGAGATCGCCAAGCAGCTCATCGATGTCGCCGCCGAGGCGGGGGCGCAGGCGGTGAAGTTCCAGAAGCGCACGCCGGACATCGCCACCCCCGAGCACATGAAGCAGACCCCGCGCGAGACCCCGTGGGGCACCATGACCTACCTGGAGTACCGCTACCGGGTCGAGTTCGAGCAGCCGGAGTACGCCGAGATCGGCGCCTACGCGACGCAGAAGGGGCTCGACTGGTTCGCGTCTCCCTGGGACGAGCCCTCCGTCGACTTCCTCGAGGAGATGGGCGTGACCACGCACAAGGTCGCGTCGGCGTCCGTGACCGACCTGGGGATGCTGCGCCGCCTCGCCGCGACCGGCAAGCCGATCATCCTCTCCACGGGGATGTCGACGATCGAGCAGATCGACACGGCCGTGGAGATCCTCGGCACGGACAGGCTCGTGCTCATGCACGCCACCAGCACATACCCGCTCCCGCCGGAAGAGGCGAACCTGCGCACGATCCGGACGCTGAAGGACCGCTACCAGGTGCCGGTCGGCTACTCCGGGCACGAGCCCGGCCTGCAGATCTCGATCGCCGCTGTGGCTCTCGGCGCGGTCGCGGTCGAGCGCCACATCACGCTGGACCGTACGATGTGGGGCAGTGACCACGCCGCGAGCCTCGAGCCCCGCGGTTTCGAGACGTTGGTCCGCGACATCCGCGTGATCGAGGAGGCGCTGGGGGACGGCGTGAAGCGCGTGTTCCCCGGGGAGCTCGCCCCGCTGAGCAAGCTGCGCCGCGTCGACGGCTGAGCGCTCCGCGGTGGACGCCGACATCGAGCGCCTGCTGTGGTGCCTGCTGCCCGACTTCGACATCCAACTCGCGCGGCCCCGCATCCGTCGCCGCTTCCGCAACCGCGTGCACGCGGCCCTGCCGGAAGCGTGGACGCGGCTGCGGCCATCGACGCTGCATGCCGCCGCCGGAGGGCTGGTCGTCACCCGAGAGGTCACGGAGGAGCGCGCGATCGGGCCTGTCGTGGGGGCGGCGAGCGAGGTGTGCCCGCCGCGCCCGCGCGTGCGTGCCGGCGTGCACGTGGGCGCGGTCAAGAACTGGATCGACGAGGTGCTGCGCGCCCACGACCGGCCGGAGTGGCGACGGTCCTGGCGGGAGGCGGCCAACGCCGTCGCCTTCCATCTGGAGCAGTACGACCGGCTCGATCTCTCGCGCTACCGTTTCGTCCTGGTCCCGCGGCAGTCGCACCCGGTCGTGCGGGCCATGATCCTCGCCGCGGAGCGGCAGGCGGTGCCGGTGGTGTTCATCCCCCATTCGCCGATGACGAGCTGGCAGGTGGATCTGCCGGTCTCGTACGCGGCGTTGCGCGGCGAGGCGGAGAGGTCTCTGGTGGTGCGACGCATGGGCGCCGACCCCGCGCGCCTCGCGGTCGTCGGCAACCCGGATGCGACGGTGCTCGGCGCTCCGATGCCGTCCCTGCGGCCGGAGCTGCCCGGCGTGCTCGCGGTCTCGCCCGAGCCCGAGCCCGTCCTCCGACGCGTGATCGGGCTGCTCCGCGACGCCGGGCTCGCGCAGGTGACCGTCGCCCCGCATCCGCGGTCCGACACGGCCGCCCTGCGGCGGATGCTGCCGCCCGGCTGGCGGATGCACCGCGGAGGTCGCACGACCGAGCTGCTGCGCCAGGGGCCGCCATGGACGATCCAGATGTCGAGCGGCGTCGCCTGGGAGGCCGCCGTGCTCGGCATCCCGACCGCGGACGTGAGACTGGACGGGCGCGCGCCCGACTACCCGTTCCTGGCGGACGAGTCCGTGTTCCCGGCGCTGCGCGACGCCGACGACGTGGCGCGGTTCACCGCGGGCGCCGCGGGCGTGTCCCGCGAGCGCCTGCGCGCGCACGCGTCGTCGTGGTGCGCCACGGACGGAGCCGACGCGGCCGCCCGCGCGCGCGCCTTCCTCGACGGGGTCGATGGTCCCCGCTCTCGCATCGCCGACGGTTGGCGCCCGGGCGGGACGCTGCGATCGGCGTCGGTGCTCGGGGTGTGACGCGGCGCCCCGGTCAGCTGCGAAGCCAGCGGGAGGTCCGCCGGACGGCCCCCATCACGCGCCCGCGCGCGGGCGCCGGCAGCGGTCGCAGCACGGTCGTCAACGCCCGCTCCGCGCGGGAGGCGCGCCGGTCGCGGGTGCCCGGGAGGTAGGTCGCCCGCAGGGCCGGGGCGTCCCTGGCCTGTGCGACGCGCTGCTGCTGGTACGGATGCCGCCACTGGGCGTCGTGCGGACGCGCGGGGGCATCGATCATCTCCACCATCGCGCGGGCGAACAGATCGGCCGGAGCGTGCGCACCGGAGGGGAAGACGTCCGCCAGCCACTCCGGGTCCGGTGTCCCGATGTCGTCCGCGATCAGCTGTTCGATCGTCCTCAGCAGGCCCGAACGCGCGAATTTGTGGTTCAGGTAGGTCTCGCCGTAGAAGTCGCTGATGAACGCGGCACGGCAGCCGGCGGCGAGCGCCTCGAGGATCGCGGTCGAGGAGAGGCTGACGACGAGGTCGGTGTAGGCGGTCTGCTCCACGAAGGGCGTGAAGTCGATCGTCAGGTTGGTGGGCAGGTCCGCGTTCTTCAGGAAGTCCTCGGGGGAGTAGCCCATCCGGTGGAAGGAGCGATCCGTCCGCCGCATCCGCGGGCGGATCGCCACCTCCCTGTCGGGGTGCGCGCGGGCGTACGCGGCCAGGCGCTCGTAGAGCGTGACCCGCTCGATGGACGCGCTCGGGACCGAGGGCTGGTCGGCGAGCAGGACGCGCCGGACCGGGCCTGTGCGCGGACGGGCGTCGAAGGCGGGCAGCAGCGGCTGACCGGTCAGCAGGAGGTTGTCCGTCGGGAGTCCGAGGGCGGCCGACGCAGCCGTGAAGGTGGCCAGATCCGTCCGCGAGTTGACGGCGATGACGTCGGCGAGGCTGCGGGCGAGGTATCCGCGTGTCTCGTCGTTCAGGACCATTCCGACATAGCCCGCGCCCAGCACCGGGAACGGCGTGGTCGACGCGACGTCGTGAAGCTCCCGAAACAGCTGATGGACACGCGGCCCGAGCAGGAGCGGCACCACGATGTCCGCCTCTCGCGCGACGCGCACGAGCTCGTCCCACTCCAGGTATTCGATCGGACGGCTCGTCGTCGCGGTCACCAGCGTCGGGGTCAGGCCGTGGGCGACCACGGTCGTCGGGGCGACCAGCCGCGCATGGACGCCGAGGCGCTCGCAGGCGTCGGCGATCTGCTCGCCGAGTTTGAGCGCGGAGTCGAAGGGGGTGATCAGGACGGCTTCACGGGGCACGGCGGACTCCACTCTGCGGGACTGCGTCAAGCCTAGGGGTGACCGGGCCCGCCCCGAGCCCACGCGTCCGGCGAGGTCCGCTCCGGCGCACCAGCCGTCGTCGCGACCTCAGGAATAGTCCGTCTCGTACCGTTTCAGCACGTCCCGGATCGGCGCGTCCATCGTGAGGCGGCCCTTGTCGATGTACAGGCCCCGGGTGCAGAAGCGCCGCAGATGCCCGGCGCTGTGAGAGACGAGGAAGAGCGTGCGGCCTTCGCCGAGCATCTCCTCGATGCGGGTGAAGCACTTCTCGCGGAAGGCCTTGTCGCCGACCGCGAGGACCTCGTCGACCAGCAGGATGGGCTCGTCCAGGCGGGAGACGACCGCGAACGCGAGCCGCGCCTTCATCCCGCTGCTGAGGTGCTTGAACGGCGCGTTGAGGAAGTCCTCGAGCTCTGCGAAGGCGATGATGTCGTCGAAACGCCGGGCGATCTCCGTCCGGGTCATGCCGTGCAGCCCGGCCACCAGGCCGACGTTCTCCCGCACGGTGAGGTTGCTCTCGAAGCCGCCGGTGATCTCGATCAGCGGCGCGACGCCGCCGTCGACGCGCACCGAGCCCTCGTCGGGTTTGAGCACGCCGGCGACGAGCTTCAGCAGCGTCGACTTGCCCTGCCCGTTCCGGCCGACGACGCCGATCGCCTCGCCGGACGCCGCGGTGAAGCTCACCTCGCGCAGCGCCCAGAACTCGTCCGCGCGACGACGACGGGCGGAGGAGCCGAAGACGTCCTTGAGGCTGCGGCGCCCGCGGCGGTCGCGTCGGAAGCGGATGCCGACGTTCTCTACGTGGATGACGGTCGAGTCGGGCACGCGGTCACAGGTCTTTCAGGACGGGGCGTATCAGCCGCGGGAACAGGAAGAGCCCGAGCGCGAGGGCGGCGAGGCTGATCACGATGCTCGCGAGGATCGCGGAGGTGTCCCACTGCTCGGGGAAGAAACCCACCCGGAAAAGCGACAGCAGGCCGTACGTGGGGTTGACCAGCTCGATCCACCGTGCCTCCTCGGGAAGCCGGGAGCCGGAGTAGATGATCGGCGAGGCGTAGAACATGATCCGCAGCACCAGACGCGTCGTACGGCCGAGGTCGCTGACCAGCACGCACAGCGGCGCGAGCAGGAGGCCGATGCCGACGATCAGGACCAGCGTGATCAGCATCCCCACCGGGTACCAGAGGATCCCCCAGCCGACCGACACGCCGCTCGCGATGATGAACACCGCCAGCACCGGCAGGGAGAACACGAACGACAGGCAGGTGGTGAGGGCGACCCGTCCGACCCAGATCGAGTTCGGGATCCCGGTCGAGCGGACCAGCTTCTGGTCCTTGGTCAGGGCGTTGGTGCTGTCGCTGACGGCCGAGGAGAACCACTGCCACGGCAGCAGGCCCGTGATCAGGAACACGATGTACGGATCCTCGCCGCCGTGGCGTTGGAAGATCTGCGTGAAGACGAACCAGTAGATGAGGCACATCATCAACGGGTCCAGCACCGACCACAGGTACCCGAGCCAGTTGGTCGCGTAGCGCACCTTCAGGTCGCGCGCTGACAGCAGCCACAGCGAATGGACGTAGCGTCGCGGTGACCCCTGGGGGCCGACCGAGGTCGCCGTCACGACCCGTCCGCCGACGCCGCGGGGCCGGGACGGCTCTGCTCGCGGCGCCGCCCGCGGGAGCGGCCTTCGACGATAATGATCGAATCCATGCGTTGTGCGGTTCCTCGTAGGCGTGACGATGCCGTGACGACGATACAGGAGGCACCTGATGCGGGCTGAGCGGTCGCTGGTCGTCCAGCACTCCGCGCGTGCGGCGGGGGAGGAGGTCACGACCTATGCGACGCACATGGCGGCCACCGCGGGGGACGGCATCCGACCCGTGTTCTTCTCCTGGCCACGGGCGCTGTTCGGACGTTACGACGTGTTCCACCTGCACTGGCCGGACGGTCTATCGGGCACGGCGCAGGGGGTGAAGGGCACGATCACCTACGCGCTCACGCGGTCGCTCATCGCGCGGCTGCGGTGGCGACGCATCCCGGTCGTCTACACGCTCCACAACCGCGCGCCGCACGATCTGCGCATGAGCCGGCGGTTGCGGCGCGTCTACGAAGGGTTCGAGCGGCTCACCACGGTGGAGATCCACCTCGTCCCCGAGCCCGGCAGGGTCACGGCCGCGGCGACGGCGAGCATTCCGCACGGGGGGTACGCCGAGGCGTTCGCCCGCTACCCGCGCGAGGACCCCGCCCCGGGCCGGGCGCTGTTCTTCGGCCTCATCCGGCCGTACAAGGGGATCGAGGAGCTGCTGGACGCGTTCGCGGCGCTCGACGACGACGTGTCGCTGCGGATCGTGGGGCAGCCCCGCTACGGGGGCTCCGCGGCGCTGCGCGCCGCGATCGGCCGGGCGGCGTCCGCCGACCCGCGGATCTCGGCGAGGCTCGGGCTCGTGCCCGATCGCGAGCTGGTGGCCGAGGTGACCCGCGCCCAACTCGTCGTCCTCCCCTACCGCGGCCTGCACAGCTCGGGGGCGTTGCTGGCGGCGTTGTCGCTGGGGCGTCCCGTGCTCGTCCCCGACTCGACGACGACGCGGGCGCTGCGGGACGAGGTGGGAGACGGATGGGTCCGGATCTACCCCGGGACGCTGGACCGCGAGGTGCTGGAGCAGGCGATCCGGCGCACCCGCGACCTGCCGCCGTCCCCTCCCGACCTGTCCTCGCGCAGCTGGGAGCGGGTGCGCGCGGCGCACGCCGAGGTCTACCGGACGGCGGTCAGCCGGAGACGGCGCGGACGAACGCCTCGGCGTGACGGCGCGTGACCCCGCAGTCGTCGGGCAGGCCCTCCGTGGCGGCGGCGCCCGCGGCGAGGGAGGCCCGCAGGGAGGGGTCGTCCACCGCCCGGCGGAGCGCGGCGGCCAGCGCGGGCACGTCGCGCGGGGGCACGAGCAGACCGTTGCGGCCGTCCGTGATCCACTCCGCCGGCCCGCCGTCGTCGGCGGCGATCACGGCTCTGCCGCGGGCCAGGTACTGCAGCACGTTCTGGCCCATCGGCTCGGGCTTGGCGGAGAACTGCACGCAGACGTCCAGCGCGTCGATCTGGTCCGGCACGTCATCGCGGTGCCCTGTCAGCGTGACGTTGTCCAGGCCGAGCGAGGCCGCGAGCTCCACGAGCCGGTCGGCGTAGTCGTCACGGGCACGGGCGGGGCCGCCGATCAGCGTCAACGAGGCGCGGTCGTCCACTCCTGCGAGCGCGAACGCGCGGATGAGCTCCTCGTGCCCCTTCCAGGGGTCGAGCCGGGCGACCATGCCGATGCGGACGACGGCGCCGGGTGCGCCGGACGGCACGTGCCGCACGCGGCTCGTGCCGATCGCGCTCGGCAGCACCTCGACGAACTGCCCGTGTCGCAGCAGCGGTCGCACGGTCTGAGCCGTCGAGCCGGAGTTCGCGATGAACCCGGCGGCGCGGGGGACCGCCAACAGGCGGAACGCGAGATATCCGATCCGCCCCAGCGACCCCACCTCGATCCGGTCGCGCAGGTGCACGACGAGCGGGATGCGGTCTCCGCGCAGCGCGAGCGCAGCGGCGACGGCCGAACGGGTCGAGTTCGCATGCACGACGTCGGCCCCCTCGAACGCGCCGGACCGGCGGAGCGCACCCGCCTGCGCCAGGAGCTGCCGCACGAAGCGGGGAGCTGCGAGCAGGCTCGCGCGGGCGGCGCCGGAGGTCTGGGCGGGGCCCGCCTCGACGACCGCGACACCGTGGGCTGCCGCATCGGCGAAGACGCCGGGCTCGAGTCCCTCCGGCAGTGCCAGCACCGCGTGCCACGACCGGCAGGGGCTCACGAGCATCCGGTTCAACGCCAGCTCGGCGCCGCCCGGTTCGGTCGTGTGAGCGACATGGACTACCGTGAACTCGCCGGCTGCCTCGGGCATCTGCACAGCCTAGCCAGGTGCCGACCCGGGCCGGCAGCGAGCGGGGAGTTCGAGTGTGAGCGCAAGCGCCCGAGGGCGGAGCGAGAGGATCGCCGTCTGCGCGCGGGCCGTCTGCGCCGCGGGGGCGGCGCTGTTGCTGGCCCTGACGGGGTGCACGGCAGAGCCCGCGCCCTCCGCGGTCTCCGTCGACCTGCCGCATGTCGCCCAGGCGCGTGTCGGCGTGGCGGGATGGACGCTCGCCGAACCCGCGGAGGTGTCCTCGGTCGCGGCGCAGGTCGGCGACGCGGCGTCCGGGAGCATCGCGGTGACGATCGACTCCGCGAGCGAGCAGGAGGCCGTCGCCCTGAGCCAGACGGTGACCGTGTCCGCGTCGACCTCCTACCGGCTCAGCGCGATGGTGCGGGTCCTGTCCTCGAGCGCCGTGGCCGTGCCCGCGTCGATCCAGGTCGGCGAGGCCGTCCTCGACCTGCCGGACCTCAACGCCGCCTGGCAGCGCGTCACGCTGGAGGTCGAGACGGACGCGGATCAGACGACGCTCGACGTCGAGCTCGTGGTGGACGGGATCGTCTCCGGGCTCGGCATCGACGACGTGCAGCTGACCCCGGTCGCCGGCGGATCGGACCTCATCGACGACGGCGGCTTCGAGACGATCACGACGGACGCCGGCATCCGCAACGAGACGCTCATCCTCGATCAGGCGACGGCCGCGTTCGCCATCGCCAGCTCCTCCTCCTTCGACTGGACCGTCACGGACACCGCCGGCGCCGTCGTCGACAGCGGCCAGGACGTCGAGGCGGCGTCGCTGACCGCGGTCTCGCTGGCCGCGGTCACGCAGGGCTACTACACGGTCACGGTCACCACCTCCGGCGGCGACGCCTGGGAGACGCCGTTCATCGTCATCGACACCGGCGGCCAGGGGATCCAGGCCGACGCCCGGTTCGGCGTCGGCACCCACGTCGAACGGGACCCCTACGTCGGCACGATCGACGCGGCGCTGGACTCGGCGCAGGCCCTCGGCTTCGCCGCCATCCGCAACGACGTCACCTGGTCGAAGAACGAGACCACCGCTGGCACCTACACCTGGGGGACGGACTTCGTCGACGCCTTCGACCAGCTCGGCGCGCGCGGGATGACCCTGCTGCCGGTCGTCGGCTACAACAACAAGCTGTACGACGACAACGAGACGGTCTCATCCGCGACCGGGCTCGCGGCGTACGCGGCGTACGCGGCGGCGGTGGTGGAGCGGTTCGACACCGATCAGATCGAGGTGTACAACGAGTTCAACCACAACTCGCAGAGCAACAACAGCTGCGGCCAGACCGCCGACTGCTACCTGCCGCTCCTGAAGGCGGCCTACCAGGCCGTGAAGGCCGCAGACCCCTCCGTCGAGGTCGTCGCGGGCGCCACCGCGCTGTACGCGGGGGACTGGTTCACCCAGCTCTGGTCCCTCGGCGGCCTGGACTACGCCGACGTCATGAGCTTCCATCCCTACGAGGTCGCGGACAGCAGCCCCACCCTCGGTGACCCCGACCTGCTGAAGCAGATCGTCCAGAACGCGCAGACCGACATGGACGCCTACGCCGACGGTCAGGCGACCCCCGCGATCTCGGTGACCGAGATCGGCTGGTCCACCAAGACCGGCGGCGCCGGTCTCGATCAGCAGGGCGGCGCGCTTGTGCGGACCACGGTCGCGGCGCTCGCCGGCGGCGCGACCTCCGTCTACTGGTACGACCTCGTCAACGACGAGGCCGACGCCGCGGATCACGAAGGCAACTTCGGCATCTTCTTCCAGCAGGTCGACGGCGTCGCCGCCTATCCGCCCAAGCCCGCGGCGATGGCTCGGGCCGTGCTGGCGGCGAAGATCACGGGACTCGAGCTGAGCGCGGTCGAATCGTTCACCGACGACTTCACGTCGGTGGCCTTCGGCCAGGACGATCCGGTCCGGGTCGCATGGAGCGCGAACGGATCCTACCAGGCGGTGTACACGGCGTCCGGCACCGTGACCGTGACCACCTCCGCCGGCGTCGTCACGCAGGTGGAGCCCGTGGACGGCGTGGTGACGGTGCCGTTGACGTCGGAGCCCGTGTTCGTCGAAGGCGCGACGGGGGTAGCCGCGTCGTGAGGCGGAAGGCACCCGTGGACCGAGGCCCCGGCGAGGAGGCCGGCCGTCGTCGACCGGCGCGCTGGCCGCAGCGCTACGCGAACCGGCTGTTCTTCGGCGACCTGCTGGTGATCTCGTTCACCCTGATCTGCTTCCGGATGCTGTCGCTGCCCGACGCCATCGGATCCGTGTCCTGGGACGGGCCGTTGCGCATCTCGTACTGGGCCGTGCTCATCGTGGTCGGCGTGATCTGGCTCATCGCGTTGGACGCCGCCGGCACCCGCGACCAGCACACGGTCGGCCACGGGATCGTCGAATACCAGCGCATCGTGCGCGCGTCGCTCGCCGCGTGGGCGAGCGTGCTCGCCATCGCCTTCTTCCTACAGATGGACCTGGCCCGCAGCCTCTTCCTCATCGCCCTGCCCTTCGGGGTCGTGCTGCTGATGCTCTCGCGGTGGACCTGGCGTCAGTGGCTGCGCCGACAGCAGCGGCACCGCTCCTTCGTGCATCGGGCGGTGGTGATCGGCGAGCAGGGGAAGATCGCGCACGTCACCCACATGATCGACCGCTCCGAGGGCACCGGCCTGCATCTCGTCGGCGCGATCACCGCGGGCGGGGAGAGGAACCTGTCGATCTCCGGGCTGCCGGTCGTGGGCGCGTACGGCGACGCGGCCGACGCGGTCGCGGCCTCCGACGCCGACACCGTGATCATCGCGGGCGCGGACGACCTGGACCCGATGACCATGCGGCGGCTCAGCTGGGAGATGGCGGACCGCGACGTCGACTGGGTCGTCGCGCCCGCGCTGACCGACATCGCGGGCTCCCGCATCCACGCCCGCCCGGTCGCGGGCCTCCCGCTCGTGCACGTCTCCTTCCCGAAGATGGAGGGCGCGAACCGGTTCTTCAAACGCGCCTTCGATCTGGCGGGCTCGCTCATCCTCATCGTCCTGCTCTCGCCCGTCATGGCGGCCGTCGCCGTCGCGGTCAAAGTCGACAGCCACGGTCCGCTCCTGTACACGCAGGAGCGCATCGGACGGCGGGGGAAGCCGTTCCGGATGATCAAGTTCCGGTCGATGCGGGCGGACGCCGACGACCAGCTCGCCGGCCTGCTCGACGTGCAGGGCACCGCGACCCGGCCCCTGTTCAAGGTCATCGACGATCCGCGCGTCACGCGCGTGGGCCGTTTCATGCGTCGGCACTCGCTCGACGAGCTGCCCCAGCTGTTCAACGTCGTGCGGGGAGAGCTGAGCCTCGTGGGTCCCAGACCCCAACGCGCCGAAGAGGTCGCCCTCTACGACGACGCCGCGCACCGGCGGCTGCTCGTGAAGCCGGGCATGAGCGGACTGTGGCAGGTGAGCGGTCGTTCGAAGCTCGACTGGGAGGACGCGCTCCGTCTCGACCTGTACTACGTGGAGAACTGGTCGTTCACGCAGGACATCATCATCCTGCTGCGCACGGTGCGCGCCGTGGTCGCGCCCGGCACATCGGCGCACTGAAGGCCCCGCGGGGGCGCGTTCCCGGCGGTTTTCCGGATGTCGCCGGGTAAGATCCACGGGTGCTTCCCCAGACCCGACGCGAGTATCGGGCCGGTCTGCGGCGGCGCAGATCGCCGCGCCCCGCCGTGCTCCGACGTGCGGCGGAGGACGTCCTCGAGTTCGCATGGGCCTGCACGACCGATGACCTCCTCCGGCTCGGCCTGCGCACCGGGGGGACCCTCCTGATCGCGATGGTGTGCTGGCTCGGCTGGCATATCGTGACGGTCAAGAACGACCTGGAGGCCGCGCAGAGCGCGTTGCAGGCGGACGACGCCCTCGCCGAAGTGGGCGTGGAGGCGGCCTCCGCGGCGAGCGCGAGCGCGGACCCGATCTGGCGCGGAGCCGAGCTCATCCCGGTGCTCGGCGACAACCTGCGGGCGGTGAGGCTGTCCGCGGAAGCCGTCGACCTGGCCGTCAACGACATCGCGCTGCCGGTGCTCGCCATGCGCGACGAGGCCACGACGGACGACGACGCCGAGGAGGGCCTGCTGACCCGGGCGATCCCGGTGATGACGGCGGCCGCGCCCGCGGCGGCCGCCCTGGACGACGCGATGACCGCGGTCGCGGCGTCCGGCCTGCTCGTCGACCAGGTCCGCAGCGCGCTGGAGACCGTGCAGCCGGTTGTCGCGGCGATGGACGCCGGTCTCCGTCTCGCGCCGACGCTTCTGGGCGCGGACGGCGCGAAGAACTACCTGCTCGTCTTCCAGAACAACGCCGAGTCGCTGCCGCTGGGCGGCAGCGCGGCGTCGCAGACCCTGATATCGGCCGACGACGGCGTGCTGTCGATCGCCGCGCAGGCCAACAGCGGCTCCTTCAAGATCAAGCCGAGCGTGGACGTCGACGTCGACGAGAGCGCGATCGAGCTGTACTCGGGGTATCTGACCAGCCGGGTCAACACCGCCGTGGGCCGTCCCGACTTCGAGACGGCGGCGGCGATCCTCACGGCCTTCTGGAACCGCGACATCGACGACACGCAGATCGACGGGGTGATCTCGATCGACCCTCTCGTGCTCCCGGGCGTGCTCGACGCGGTCGGGTCGATGACCGTCGACGGCGTCGAGCTCACCTCCGACAACGTCGTGCAGGTGCTGCTGAGCGACACCTACGCGTGGTGGGGCAGCTCCGACGCCGAGGCGAAGAAGGCGGACGCCTTCTTCGCGACGGTCGCCGAGGACCTGTTCGACAAGATCGCCTCGGGCGACTTCGACCCCGCGAAGATGGTCAGCGCGATCGCGGACTCCGCCGCCGACGGTGACATCCTCGTCTGGAGCAGCGATCCGACGGTGAACGAGCTGTTCGCCGGCACCCGCGCCTCGGGCGTCATGCCGACCGACAACGCCGACCAGACCGTGGTCGGCGTGTACTTCTTCGATCATTCCGGCGGCTCGAAGATCGACTACTACATGGATTCCGCCGTAGACCTGTCGAGCGTGTGCACGGGCGGGACCGCGACCTACACGGCCTCCACGACCCTGCACCTCGATCTCACGCAGGAGGAGGCGGACACGCTCCCCGTCTACGTGCTCAGCAAGAACTGGGGCTCGGCGCAGACCAGGCTCGGCGTCTACGTCTACGGCCCGCCGGGAACCGTGGTCGAGTCGGTGTCGGTGGACGGCGAGGACGTCGACGTGCTTAGCACGGACATCGACGACCTGGGGCGACCGGTCGCGGCGTTCGACGTGAACCTGGCCCCGGACCAGACGGGCACGGTGACCGCGACCTTCAGCGGCGCCACCGCCGACGGCGGCGCGCTCACGCTGTGGTCCACGCCGATGGTCAACACCACCGACGTGACCGTCGACGACGGCTGCTGACGGGCGCCCGCCGTCGCGACACGCCCGGGTTTGCGACACGCCCGGGCGGCACGTAGACTGTTCAGGTTCCACACCCCGGTGTCGCCCTGGCGCGCACCGGGTCACTGCCAGGGCAGTGCATAGAGGGCGTTCCCCGTGAACGAGGGCTCTAGGCCGCGGGCAGCAGAACAGCACACCTCATCTCCGCTCCGGGAAACCGGCGTCTCGGCGCGTGCGGAGATGGGGGCCGGGCGAGCCCGGTCTGACATGAGAACAGCGGTGCAGTATCCCGCGAGAGCGGAGAAGTGCCCCGGCGCGTGAGCGCCGCCGTGCGTCCGATGCCCCCGAACCCGGTGCGGTATGACGCGAGAAAGAGAGTGAGCAGACAATGGCGGGACAGAAGATCCGCATTCGCCTGAAGTCGTACGACCATGCCGGTCTCGACTCGTCGGCGCGGAAGATCGTCGACACCGTGACCCGTGCAGGGGCCACCGTCGTGGGGCCCGTGCCCCTTCCGACCGAGAAGAACGTCGTCGCCGTCATCCGGTCGCCGCACAAGTACAAGGACAGCCGCGAGCACTTCGAGATGCGCACCCACAAGCGCCTCATCGACATCATCGACCCGACGCCCAAGGCCGTCGACTCGCTGATGCGTCTCGACCTCCCGGCCGACGTCAACATCGAGATCAAGCTCTGAGGCGCGTCATGTCCGATATCGACACCAAGACTTCCAAGGGACTGCTGGGCACCAAGCTCGGCATGACCCAGGTGTGGAACGAGCAGGGAAAGCTCGTCCCCGTCACCGTCATCGAGATCACCCCCAACGTGGTCACCCAGGTGCGCACCCCCGAGAAGGACGGCTACTCGGCCGTCCAGATCGCGGCCGGTGCCATCGACCCCCGCAAGGTCAACAAGCCGCTCGAGGGCCACTTCGACACCGCCGGGGTCACCCCCCGCCGTCACCTCACCGAGGTGCGCACCGCGGACGCCGCCGACTACTCACTCGGTCAGGAGCTCACCGTGGACGCGACCTTCGAGGCCGGCCAGCTGGTCGACGTCGTCGGCACCAGCAAGGGCAAGGGCACCGCGGGTGTCATGAAGCGCCACAACTTCAAGGGCGTCTCCGCCTCGCACGGTGCGCACCGCAACCACCGCAAGCCCGGCTCCATCGGCGCCTCCTCGACGCCCAGCCGCGTCTTCAAGGGCATGCGCATGGCGGGCCGCATGGGCGGCGAGCGCGTCACCGTCCTCAACCTCACGGTGCACGCCGTGGACGCCGAGAAGGGTCTGCTGCTGGTCAAGGGCGCCGTCCCCGGCGCCCGTGGCCGCATCGTCTACGTCCGCACCGCAGTGAAGGGGGCCTGAGCACATGGCTGACTCGACTCTCGCGCTCGACGTCCGCAAGGCAGACGGCAAGAAGGCCGGCTCGGTCGAGCTGCCCGCCGCCCTGTTCGACGTCAAGACGAACATCCCGCTGATCCACCAGGTCGTCGTCGCGCAGCTCGCGGCGGCTCGCCAGGGCACCCACTCGACCAAGCGTCGCGGCGAGGTCTCCGGCGCCGGTCGCAAGCCCTTCAAGCAGAAGGGCACGGGCAACGCCCGCCAGGGCTCGATCCGGGCTCCCCACATGACCGGCGGTGGCGTCGTGCACGGCCCGAAGCCGCGCAACTACGCCCAGCGCACCCCCAAGAAGATGGTCTCGGCAGCCCTCCTGGGCACGCTCAGCGACCGCGTCCGCGGCGAGCGGCTGCACATCGTCGAGTCCTTCGGGATCGACGGCGCGCCCTCGACCAAGGCCGCCGCCGCCGTCCTGTCGGGCCTGGGCGCCACCAAGAACGTGCTCGTCGTGATCGAGCGCGCCGACGAGCTCACCGTCAAGAGCGTGCGCAACCTCGCGTACGTGCACGTGCTGAGCTTCGACCAGCTGAACGCCTACGACGTGCTCGTCTCCGACGACATCGTCTTCACCCAGGCCGCCTACGACGCCTTCGTCGCGTCCAAGACGGCCACCGAGGAGGTCTCGGCATGACCGCCGTGAACAAGGACCCGCGCGACATCATCCTGAAGCCGGTCGTCTCCGAGAAGAGCTACGGCTTGATCGACGAGGGAAAGTACACGTTCTACGTGGACCCCCGTGCGAACAAGACCGAGATCAAGCTCGCGGTCGAGAAGATCTTCGGCGTCAAGGTCGCCGCGGTCAACACGATCAACCGCGTCGGCAAGGCCCGTCGCACCCGCTTCGGCATCGGCAAGCGCAAGGACACCAAGCGCGCGATCGTCACCTTGAAGTCGGGCACCATCGACATCTTCACGGCAGTCGGCTGACGGCCCCGACGAGGACGAGAGAACAATGGCAATTCGCAAGTACAAGCCCACGACCCCGGGTCGTCGCGGTTCGTCGGTCGCCGACTTCGCTGAGATCACCCGGTCGACGCCCGAGAAGTCGCTGCTGCGCCCGCTGTCCAAGACCGGCGGCCGCAACAACCAGGGCCGCATCACGACGCGTCACATCGGTGGCGGTCACAAGCGTCAGTACCGTCTGATCGACTTCCGTCGAGGCGACAAGGACGGCATCGACGCCAAGGTCGCGCACATCGAGTACGACCCCAACCGCACCGCGCGCATCGCGCTGCTGCACTACGTCGACGGCACCAAGCGCTACATCCTGGCGCCGAACAAGCTGTCGCAGGGAGACGTCGTCGAGTCGGGTCCGGCCGCCGACATCAAGCCCGGCAACAACCTGCCGCTGCGCAACATCCCCACCGGCACCGTGATCCACGCGATCGAGCTGCGCCCCGGCGGCGGCGCGAAGCTGGCCCGCTCCGCCGGCGCCAGCGTCCGCCTGGTCGCGAAGGACGGCCCGTACGCGCAGCTGCGTCTGCCCTCGGGCGAGATCCGCAACGTCGATCTGCGCTGCCGCGCGACGATCGGCGAGGTCGGCAACGCCGAGCAGTCCAACATCAACTGGGGCAAGGCCGGCCGCAAGCGCTGGAAGGGCGTGCGCCCGACCGTCCG
>JASGDW010000028.1:0-12665 GCA_047606965.1 Microbacterium sp. | reverse complement strand
CCTGCTCGAACATGTCGCGCACGACCGACTTGGGCCGCAGCTCGAAGTCGCGCACCCACGGCTGGCTCGACGCGAAGGTCTCGTACGCCTGCGCGAGCAGCTCCGCCAGCGGCTTCGGGTAGGTGACCTGCTCGAGCAGCTCCATCCGCTCGTCGTAGTCGATGCCGTCGCGCTTCATGGCCGCGACCGCCTCGCCGCGCGCCCGGAACTCCTGCTGGGAGAGGATCGCGCGCGGGTCGTCGAGCGTCGCCTCGATGACGCTCACGGCGTCCAGCGCATAGTGGCCCGTCCCCACGCCCTGCGGTCCCGCCGCGCCTTCCCCCGCGGCCGGCGCGTCCGGGTCGAGCAGCGAGATCGCGGCGAGCGCGAACGGCGACAGCGGCTGATTGAGGGCGAAGTTCGGCTGCAGGTCGACGGTGAGGCGGATGCCGTCGGCGGTCGCCTCGACCACGCCCGCGACCCGCAGGGTGCGGAAGATCGCGAGCGCCCGGCGCGCCAGCGCGTACCGCTGGGCCCGGGTCTGGTGGTTGTCGAAGACGAGCGCACGCACGTTCGCGAACACGTCGCCGCCTCGGGCGATGAGGTTCAGCAGCATCGCCGCGGTCAGCTGCAGCTGCGGCACGAGCGGCTCGGGGACGCCGTCGCGCAGCCGTTCGAAGGAGCCCTCGCCCCAGTTCACGACCCCGGTGGGCGCCTTCTTGCGGACGATCTTCTTGCGCTTGGCGGGGTCGCCTGCCGCCTTCGCGAGAGCGACGGCGTTCTCGATCTCCCACTCCGGCGCCATCACGACCACGTTGCCGTGCGGGTCGAAGCCGGCACGGCCGGCCCGCCCGGCGATCTGATGGAACTCGCGGGCCGTCAGCTGCCGCATCCGCGTGCCGTCGTACTTGCTCAACGCGGTGATCAGCACGGTGCGGATCGGCACGTTGATGCCGACCCCGAGGGTGTCGGTGCCGCAGATCACCCGCAGCAGACCGCGCTGGGCGAGGGTCTCGACCAGCCGGCGATAGCGCGGCAGCATCCCGGCGTGATGCACGCCGATGCCCGACCGCACGAGTCGCGACAGGGTCTTCCCGAATCCGGTGGTGAAGCGGAAGCCTCCGATCTCGGCCGCGATCTCGTCACGCTGGGCACGGGTGGCGACCTGCACGCTCGCGAGCGCCTGGGCCCGCTCCATGGCGGCCGCCTGCGAGAAGTGCACGATGTACACCGGCGCCTCCCGCTCGTCGAGCAGCGCCGCGACGACCTCGTGCACCGGGCGCCGCTCGTAGGAGAAGTGCAACGGCACGGGGCGCTCGGCTCCGGTGACCTCCACGGCGGGGCGTCCGGTGCGCAGGGCCAGGTCCTCGGCGACGCGGGTCGTGTCGCCGAGCGTCGCCGACATCAGCAGGAACTGGGCGCGGCGCAGGATCAGCAGGGGCACCTGCCAGGCCCAGCCCCGGTCCGGGTCGCCGTAGAAGTGGAACTCATCCATCACGACGAGGTCGGCGGCCGTCGCCGCGCCCTCGCGCAGCGAGAGGTTCGCGAGGATCTCCGCGGTGCAGCAGATGATCGGGGCGTCCGGGTTGACGGCGGAGTCGCCGGTGACCATGCCGACCTGCGCGGCGCCGAAGACCTCCACCAGGGCGAAGAACTTCTCGCTGACCAGAGCCTTGATCGGCGCCGTGTAGTAGCTGCGGCCGCCGCGGGCGAGGGATGCCGCGTGCGCGGCGACCGCGACGAGCGACTTGCCGGTGCCGGTCGGGGTCGTGAGGATCACGTGGGCGCCCGAGACCAGCTCGATGACGGCCTCGTCCTGCGCGGGGTACAGGACGATCCCCCGCTGCGCGGTCCAGCCCAGGAACGCGTCGTAGACCGCGTCCGCGTCGTGGCCCGCCGCGCGGGCGGTCTCGAACAGGCTGGTCACCGTACCGAGTCTGCCGCACCGTGCGTGTCACAACTCCTCCTGGCACCGGAACGGTCGCACCTTTCGGCGGGCGAATAGGCCGGTGCCGCCGGTGCCGCCGCGAACGAGGCGGAGTCATGGCACGCCCGGGCCCGGCGAGGCCGAGGGGGCTGCCGACCCCGCGTAGCCCTCGTGTTCTGCCCGGCCCGAGGAGGACACGCAAGCCGCCGCTACCCTGGACGGGTGGCCCGAACCCCCGCCCTGTCGACGCGCGTGCTGCTCACCTGCGCCGCGATCGGGGTCGCCACGGGGCTTCTCGGCGGGATCGCCGGCTGGCTCACACTTCCGCTCCTCGCCGCCGCTCCCGTCCTGTATGGCCTGCTGCTGGGGGTGCACGTCCTCCCCGGCATCGTCGCGCAGGAGGCCCTGCGGCTACCGTGGGTGGCCCTCATGGCCCACCTGCTCGCGGCGCTCGTCGCGAGCGCGGTCGCACCGTTGTACGTCCTGCAGTTCCTCGGGACGGCGGTGCTGTTCGGGGGGATCCAGGAGCTCGTGGCCGCGTTGACGCGATACCGGTCCTGGGCAGCGTGGCGGTTCTTCGTCTCCGCCGTCGCGATCGGCGTGATCGTCGCGGCGGCGGTCTTCTTCGCGGCCCATCTGCGCACTCTGCCACCCTGGGCGCAGGTCACCTATCTCGCACTGTCGGTCGCCGCGCCGGTGGCGTGGACGGCCGTCGGCCTCGGTGTCGGCACCGGGCTGCGCCGGGCCGGCATCACCCGCGTCCGCCGCTGAGGTCCCGCCGCTGCACGCGCCGGATGCGGCAGCGCTCGTGCGCGACGAGGCTCGGCTAACGTGGGAGGACCGCCTCCCCTCCGTCTGGATGCCCGTGTCTGCTGACCCCGACGCCGTCGCCGCCCGCCCCGGCACCGCGGACCCGGTGCTGCGAGTCTCGGCGCTGTCGATCACACACGACGAGGCGGATGCCAGGACGATCGCGGACGTGTCGTTCGAGGTCGCCCTCGGCGAGGTCGTGCTCCTGCTGGGCCCCAGCGGAGCGGGCAAGTCGACACTCGCACTGGCGCTGAACGGGCTGATCCCGCAGGCCGTTCCGGCCCGGATCGAGGGCGTCGTGGAGGCGGCGGGGCTGCGCACGGCGGATACCCCGGTCGCAACGCTCAGCACACATGTCGCGATGGTGTTCCAAGACCCGGACGCGCAGCTGGTGACCGGCACCGTACTCGACGAGACCGCGTTCGGCCCCGAGAACCTGATGCTCCCGGTCGACGAGGTCCTGCGCCGGAGCGAGTCGGCACTGCGGCGGGTCGGCCTGTGGGAGCGGCGGCACGAGAACCCGGACCTCCTCTCCGGCGGCGGCCGTCAGCGGCTCGCCATCGCGGCCGCGCTGGCGATGGGCTCCCCCCTGATCGTGCTCGACGAGCCGACGGCGAACCTCGACCCCGCCTGCGCCGAGGAGGTCTACGACGCCCTGTCCGAGCTGATCGCCGCGCACGATCGCAGCATCGTCCTGATCGAGCACGACCTCGATTCCGCGATCGGTCTCGTCACCCGCGTGATCGTGCTCGGCCAGGATGGCCGCCTCCTGGCCGACGGACCCGCCGGAGAGGTCCTCCGCGCGCGCGCGGACGAGCTCCACGACCTCGGCGTGTGGCTTCCGACGGCCGCGCTCGCGGCCCTGCGGCTGCGGCGCGCCGGGTATCGGCTCGATCCGCTGCCCCTGACCCCGGGGGAGTTGCGCGAGGCGCTCATCCACACCCCCAGGCCGCCCGCTGCACCCGCTCGCGCCTCCGGTCCGGCAGCGGCCGCGGAGGCGCTCCCGCCGACTCCGGCCACGAGGGCGCCGAACGCCGTGAGCGTTCGGGGACTGACTCTGCGACGGGGGCGGACTCCGGTGCTGCACGACGTGTCGCTCGACGTGCCGCGGGGCGCGTTCGTCGCCGTGATCGGAGCCAACGGTGCCGGCAAGACCAGCCTGCTGCAGGCGATCGCGGGCGTCGTGCCCCCGCCGCGGGGAACGGTGCGCGTGGACGGGGTCGACGTGGCGCGCGCCGACCCGCGGACGCTGCCCTCCCACATCGGGTTCGTGTTCCAGAACCCCGAACACCAGTTCATCGCCCATACGGTCTGGGAGGAGGCGGCGCACGGGCTCCGGCGTCAGGGACTCCCGGCCGACGAGGTGCGCGTGCGCACCGACGAGCTCCTGCGGCGGTTCGGGCTGACCGCGCACGCGCAACGGCATCCGTTCCTGCTGTCCGGCGGGCAGAAGCGGCGCCTGGCGGTCGGGACGGCCCTCGTGACCGGTGCCGCGGTGCTGGCCCTGGACGAGCCCACGTTCGGGCAGGACCGCGCGCGCGCCGACGAGTTGCTGGGGCTGCTGCGGGAGCTGAACGAGGCCGGCACGACGATCATCGTCGTCACCCACGACATGCAGCTCGCGGGCGAGTACGCCGATCGCGTCGTCGTGATGCAGGACGGCCGCATCGCCGCCGCGCGCCGGACCGCGGCCGTCTTCGACGACGACGCGCTGCTTGCTGGCGCGGGACTTCGGCCGCCGCCGCTGCGGCGCGCGCTCGCCGGACTGACGCGGCATCCGGAGCTCTCGGAGGTCACGCGCCTCGCGGATCTGCCGGGAGGCGCCGGATGAGCACCCCCGCCGACCCGTACGCCCCGGCCCCGGTCGCGGGCGCCGTGCGGTTCCTGTACCGGCTGAACCCCCTGTCCAAGCTGGCCGCGGTGCTCCCGGCGACCCTGTGCCTGGTGTTCGTGCGCGACCTCGCCACCCCGCTCGTGTTCCTCGCCCTCACCGCAGCGACCCTCCTGATCGGGGTACGGTTCACCGCGCGGCTGGCGGCCGTGCTGCTGCTGGTGATCCCGGCGGCCGTCCTGGCGCTCGGATGCGGCTTCGCCCTGTGGACCGACGCCGCAACGGTCGCCGACACCCCGACGGTGCTGCAGCTCGGCGACTGGCGGCTGTTCGCGGGGGCCCTCCACACGGGCTTCGCGACCGGGACGCGGCTCGCGGCAATCCTGGCGCTGGGCGTCGTGCTCGGGATGAGCACGACCGGGGCGGATCTCGCGCGCTCCCTCGTGCAGCAGCTGCGGGTGCCTTACCGGGTCGGGTACACGGCGCTCGCGGCCTTCCGGTTCGTGCCGCGTTTCGGGTACGAGCTCGAGCTGATCCGTCAGGCTCACCGCGTGCGCGGCGCGCGCACGGGACGCTCGCCGTTCGCGACGATCGCCCGCGGGACGGGGTATGTCATCCCGCTGCTGGCAGGCGCCATCCGCCACGCCGAGCGGGTCGCGCTGGCGATGGAGGCGCGCGCCTTCGGCGCCCACTCCCGGCGCACGGAGCGCCGTCCGGTGCCCTTCCGGGCTCGCGACGTCGTCTTCCCTCTCTGCGCCTGGGCCGTCACGGCCGCTGTCCTCATCGCCCTGGCCCCCTGAGACGCGCCCTTCTGGGCCCTTGGGCGCGGCCCCTTGTAACGAACGCCCCGCCTGGGGCAGACGGTCCCGGGATCCGGGACAGGTGATCTCGGGCCAGGGTCTCCCGGTGCCCTTCTCGAGCGCCCGACGTCCGCATGCTCGCCGCGCTGCCGGCACGCTGCGACGCGACTTACCTGAGAAGAAATATAGGATTGCCTTACCTAAGACAATGTGTCTCCGTATGAGGTCACTCGTTCCCTTCCGAGAGGATCCCGCTCCGTGCATTCGCTCCGCCGTCGACGATCGACCATCGCGCTCACCGTGGCGCTCGCCGCCGCCCTGACGGCCACGATGGCCTCACCCGCCGCCGCCGACGTCGCAGAGCCGCTGCCGACGGCGCTGTTCGAGACGACGCCGTCCGCAGCGGCGGGCATCTCGGCGGACGCCGTCGTCTACCGTCTGCCCTACGACTCGTCGCTGTCCTCCCTCAGGCACTCCCTCCAGACGGTGACGGATCCCTCGACCGGGACGGTGCGGCTGGAGACGATCTCGGAGGACTCGAACGCCCTCGTGGGCGCGGTCGACCTGTCGAGCCACCTCGACACCGTCTCAGAGGCTTCCTCGACCCGCGACTACACCCTCACCGGCTACCCCTTGGTCGTGTACGTCCGCGGCGCGCTGGACGGCTCCCCCGTCATCGTGAAGGTCGTCGGCACCAGCGGCAGCTCGATCGGCACCACCGACGAGGCGACCGTGACGACGATCGACGCGGCGTCCTTCGAGACGGCATCCGGCATCGAGCTGCAGAGCGTCGTGCTGGCCACGCCGTTCGCCACCGGCACGATCGTCGCCTACCGCGAGGACGACGGCACCTACGCCGCCCGGCGCCTCGACACCTCCTTCGCGATCGAGTCGTGGCGCACGCCCTTCGACCTCCCCGGCGAGGGGGAGGAGCGCTCCATCCGCATCGACTCCTACGGCAACGTGCTCTCCAGCCGCGACGGCGGACTCGACGTGCTGAGCGTCTACAGCCCCGCCTCCGTGTCCAGCGCGGAGCTTCCCGGGGTCGGCGTCGCGGCGCACTGGAGCGTGCTCTACGGCACGACGGTGATCGCGGACGCCGAGGGCGACGTGGCGATCGTGTCGACCTCGGGCACGCCCTCGCTGGTCGCGTCCGTCTCCGTCGCCGGCGGACTCGACGCCCTGACGGTCACCGAGGCGACCGCCGAGGTGGTCGTCGCCCCCGCCGGGAGCGCGCAGCTGCGGCGTTTCTCGCTGACGGACGGCTCCGAGCGCACACCGATCGAGCTGGCAGGCGAGACCGTGACCGGATCGATGTCGTCCACGCTCGCGTGGTCGCCCTCGGTGACGCTGCTCACCTCCGTCGACGGCTCCGTCTACCGCTACCGATCCGAACTGCTCACCCGCGCGGAGCTGAAGACACCGGCGTCCCTCACGGTCTCCGAGCGGGGCGCCGCCCTGGCCTGGAGCTCGGTGGCGTGGGGCACCGGCATCCAGAGCGTGGTATGGGAGTACAGCCTCGACGGCGGCGCCTCGTGGGCGGAGCGCGGCGCCGAATGGACGACCGCCATCGCCGACATCGGCGACGTGAGCTATGCGCGCCCCGCGCTGGCCGATCCCCTGGACGGCGTCGCACCGAGCCTGCGGCAGGAGGCTGAGACCGATCTGCTCATCGACTCCTCCTACGGACGCTACGAGACGGCCGTCGCGGTGGACGCCGCCGGATACGACGCGCTCTGGCGCTACCGGGCCACCAACGCCCTCGGCTCGGTCGCGACGGAGCCGACACGGATGGTCATCGAGAGCGAGTTGGAGGCCGACCCCGCCCTCACCGTCACGACGAACCCCGCGAGCGCGCGCGTCACGGTCGGCGAGGACGTCACCTTCACGGCCACGGCGTCCATCGACGACGCCGCGGTGCAGTGGCAGAGCTCCGCCGACGGCGAGAGCTGGCAGGACGTCGAGGCGGCGACCAGTGCGAGCCTCGTTCTGCTGGCGACCGAGGATCTGCAGGGCAGGCAGTACCGCGCGGTGTTCTCGAGCGGCGCCGAGAGCGTCCAGACGCTCGCCGCGACGCTCGAGATCATGACGCAGCCGCAGATCGAGCTGGACGCCGCACCCGAGGGCGCGTGGGAGGTCTCCGACGCGACGCTCTCGCACGCGCTCTCGGCGTACTCCCACGAGTGGGCGCACGACACGATCGGCGAGGTCGCGACGAGCGACGACGGCGGTTTCGTCTTCGGCGAGGGTTCGGGCTGGATCGACGAGGAGTCGGGCCGGGCGCAGGTCCTCTGGGACGGCACCGCCATCTACCGCCCCTACGGCGGGTACCTGGGACTCCTCATCGCGATCTCGGATCCGCTGCTCACAGTCGCGGGCGACGGGACGGCGACCCTCACCGCCGACGTCGCCTGGAACGACGGTGGCTCCTGGAGCGGGGAGCTCGACACGAGCTACCAGCGCGTGACCATCGCGACCTTCGCCTCAGTGGCGGTCGCAGCGGACGACGAAGCGGGCACGGTGACCGGCACCCCGGAGTGGGAGGGACGCACGTACGTCTCCGACGCGGGCGTGCACGCCAGCAGCTTCCCCGCGTCCTTCGTCGACTACCTGAGCCCCGCCATCCGAGCCTGGTTCTACACGACCGGCAGCAGCCGCGACGGTGAGAAGAAGCCGACGGAGGTGAGTGCATCGTTCTCGGTGACGGCGTCGAACACCCCCGAGCCCGGGAACGGCGACGACGGCGACGAGTCCGGGGGCTCAGACTCCGGCTCGGGCGGCTCCGACGACTCCGACGACTCCGACTCCGACTCCGACTCCGGCTCCGGCGGTTCCGGCTCGGGCGGCTCCGACGACGGAACCGACTCCGACCTCTCTCCGAGCGAGACGGACCTCACCGCGGCGACCCGCGACCTCATCTCGGCGCCCGCCCAGCTGCGCGAGGGTCAGACGTTCGCGATCGCGGTAGGGACGGAACACATCGGCAGCTCGGTGTCGGCGTATCTGTTCTCGACCCCGACCGCGCTCGGCACCCACACGGTGACGTCCTCCGGGACGATCACCGTCACGCTGCCGGAGGGTGTCGCGGGCGAGCACCGGCTCGCCGTGTACGCAGCGGACGGGTCGCTCATCGGCTGGATGACCGTGACGATCTCGGCCGCGGGCGTGCTCGCGGCCACCGGCGCCGACGTCGTGGCTCCGCTCGGCGCGGCGATCGCCGCGCTGCTGCTCGGCGCCGCGTTCTGGGCCGTCGGCATACGCCGGCGCCGCATCGCGGCCGACTGATCCCGGACGCGGGGGCGGGATGCGGTGCGACGCCGTATCCCCCTCCGCGTCCCCGGACCGGCTCACCGGTCCCCGGTGGCCTGGCGGGCGACGACGAACGCGCCGCGATCAGGTGCTCGAGGTTGCAGCCCGTCGCGCATGCCGGTGGCTGCCCCCTGCGCCCAGAGTCGGGAGAGGCCTTTCAGTCGACGTAGTCGGGGGCGGCCGACAGGCCGAAGAAGTCCTCCAGCGTGTGGAAGCCGCCGTCGTGGTACGCCTGCGCGAGCTGCACGCCGATGAACCGCAGGTGCCACGGCTCGGCTTTGTAGCCGGTGATGTCGGTGTAGCCGTCCTCGTACCGCACGATGAAGCCGTACTGCCATGCGTTCTGCGCGACCCATTGCCCCTGCGCCGAGGCCCCGAACTCGTCGAGTCCGCCGCAGGAGCTGTCGCAGGCGACGAGGTCGAGGGCGAGCCCCGTCTGATGCTCGCTGTAGCCGGCCCGGGCGCTCTCCAGGTCGGCCGCTGTGGTGCCGTCGGCGGAGACGTGCTCGGCGTATGTGCTCTGCTGCGTCGCGTACGAGCGGTAGGAGCTGAGCGAGGCGATCTCGCCGACGCCCGCGGACTCCGCGCCCTCGGCGAGCGCTATCAGAGCGGTCATCGCCTCCTGCCCGAGACTGCCGCCGTTCAGCGAGGTCACCTCGCTGAAGGCCACCAGGGTCGAGGGCGCGAAGTCGATCGGGTCCAGCGGCCGGGCCTTGTTCACCACCACCCACCGGCGATCGGCGTCGGACAGCGAGATGCAGGACGCGGTGCCGTCCACGACCGCTTCGCGGAAGACCTCTCCCCCTCCGGCCGCCGTGATGACCGCCTCGTCGTCACCGGCCGCCAGCGCCGTCTGCACATCGGGGTCGTCGCAGATGGAGGCCGAGGCCGACGCCTGACTGATCTGCGGCACCGGAAGCGAGTCGGTCGTGGGAGGCAGATCCACGGCCGTCGCCGAGATCGCCCGGACGATCGCGGGGATCGCTATCACGACGAGGACGACCACCAGCGCGGCGCCGACGACACCGGTCCGGCGCCGACGGCCGCGCACGGCCGCCGCTCGCGTGGCTCGGCGGGTCTCGCGCGGGGCGCCGTTGCGGTCGATCACCTCTCCATTCTGACCGTGACGGCGGAGTGCCTCCCGTCGCGTCCGCCTCCCGCGCGCATATCGGATATATATCCGGGTTGCTAATTGACTTACTTACGTATATTTGTTCTACTATCCGACATGAGATGGCAGGGCCAGCAGGCGGGGACGACGGATGCCGACGCGCTGCCCGGCCTGGACAGGCTCGGCTCCCTGGTGCGGACGGTGACCACGCCCGAGTTCGCCGGCGTCACCTTCCACGAGGTGGTGTGCAGGTCGGCGCTGAACCGGGTGCCGACGGCGTCCGCCATGCCCTTCTCCTGGACCGTCAACCCGTACCGGGGCTGCACGCACGCCTGCGCCTACTGCTTCGCGAGGCAGACGCACACCTACCTCGACCTGGACGCCGGTCGCGACTTCGACTCGCAGATCGTGGTGAAGGTCAACGTCGCCGAGGTGCTCGCGCGGGAGGTGCGGCGGGGATCGTGGCTGCGGGAGCCCGTCGCTCTCGGCACGAACACCGACCCCTACCAGCGTGCCGAGGGCCGTTACCGCCTCATGCCCGGCATCATCGACGCGCTCGTCTCGTCCGGGACGCCCCTGTCGATCCTGACGAAGGGCACGCTGCTGCGCCGCGACCTGCCGCTGCTGCGCGCCGCCCGCGAGCAGGTCGGTGTGTCGCTCGCGATGTCGATAGCCGTGTTCGACGCCGACCTGCAGCGGCTCGTGGAACCGGGCACGCCGACCGCGCAGGCGCGGCTGGACACCGTGCGCGCCGCCTCGGAGGCGGGGTTCCGGGTGACGGTCTTCCTGATGCCGGTGCTGCCCCGTCTCACCGACTCCGTCGCGGCCCTCGACGGGGCGCTCGGGCGGATCAGGGGCGCCGGCGCCGTCCGCGTCGTCTGCGGCGCGCTGCACCTGCGGCCGGGGGCGAAGCAGTGGTTCTTCGGGTGGCTCGCGCGCGAGCGGCCCGATCTGCTCTCGTCGTACGCGGCGCTGTACCCGGGCGTGTCGGCGAACGCACCGAAGGAGTACCGGCGGTGGCTGGCCCGCCGCGTCCGCCCCCTTCTGCGCGCCCACGGGCTCGCCGGCGGAGAGGAGCCGACGCGGGCGCCCCGTCCGCGCATCGCCGAGACACGCAGCGCGACGCACGCGCAGCCGCGCCTGTTCTGAGCGTCGCCCACGGGCGATCCGCCCGTGAGGAGCCCGCGGGGTGAGCGATCAGGTCGTCCAGGGACAGCGCGAGGCGGTGGCCCGTTCCGGGGCCCGCGGGGCTCATGGGGCGGGCGCACATATGACATGGTCAGCCCGGTGTCATACCATCGCCGGGATGACCGCATCCCCCTCCGCCCCGACCGTCGCCGCGTCGTCGGCGGACGCGGTCGCCGGCGTCCGCGCCGCCGCTGCCCGCGTCCGGTCCTTCCGCCCGCCGCTCGGTCTCGAGGCGGCCGTGCTGGGGATCGCCGCGGCCGCGCTCGGCTGGCTGCGTCTGCCGGAGGCGGCCCGCGCCACTCCCTGGGCGGACGACATCGGGATCTTCTTGGCGGAGGCGTGGAACGACGGCGCCTGGGCCAGCGTCTTCCATCCCTACGCCGGCTACCTGCACGTCGGCGCACGGCTGCTGACGGCGCTGGTGACGCAGCTGCTGCCCCTCGACCAGGCGGGGGTCGGGCTCACCGTCGGCTCGGTGCTGATCGCGGGCGTCGTCGCGGCGCTGGTCTACGTCTGCACGCGGGATCTGATCCCGTGGCGCCCCGCGCGAGCGGGGCTGGCGCTGATCACGGTCGTCGCGCCGCTGCTGACCGAGCAGGTGCTGGGCAACCCGACCAACCTGCACTGGTTCGCGCTGTGGCTGACGCCGTGGCTGCTGCTGGCACGCCCTCGCACCCTCGGCGGGGCGGCGGGGCTGGCCGTCGCGGCGCTGCTGGCCGCGCTCACCGAACCGCAGGTGCTGCTGTTTGCACCGCTGGTGCTGCTGCGTCCGCACGGGCTGCGACAGTGGCTCGTCCGCGGTGCGCTGCTGGTCGGCGGCGTGGTTCAGTTCGGCGTCGCCGTGGCCTATCCCCGCGTCATCGCCGGCAGCGAGGTGCCCGATCTGGCCTCGATCGTGCAGGGCTGGGTCTACTGGGCGGGGCTGCGCACCTGGCTCCCCTCGGACGCGCGGGCCGCGAACCTGATCGTCGAGTACGGCTGGTGGGTCGCGGGGGCGGCCGTGGTGCCCTTCCTCGTCGTCGCCGCCTGGGTTCTCTGGCGCGGCACGCCCGCGCAGCGCTGGCTCGCCGCATCCTTCGTCGCCGCGTCGATAGCGATGTGGACGGTGCCCTACGTCGTCAATCGCGGCGGCGGCAGCGAGTACGCCTTCACCTCGCGGTGGACCGGCGCCGACCTGATCACGGCGCTGGTCGACGACAACGTGGCGGTCTTCGCCGCGCACCGCTACGGGGTCGTGTCGTCCATGTTCCTGCTCGCGCTGCTGCCGCTAGCGGCGCTCGTGCTGAAGCAGCGCGGGCGCCCGGTGGGCGCGTTCACTGTGCTCGGTGTGCTCGGGGTGATCGCCGTCGTCGCGTTCCTCCCGCGCACGAGCGACCACGACGGCGCGCCGGACTGGGCGGCTGATGTCGCCGCCGCCCGCTCCGTGTGCGCGACCGCCGACCCGGCGACGGTGCAGAGCTGGGAGGGCTGGCCGGTCGGGTGGTACGCGTCGTACACCTGCGCCCAGCTGCAACCGGGTGCCCGCGCGCCCGGGTGAGCGCGGGCACCGCCGCCCGTTCGCCTTCTGCACTTTCCTGCGAGACTGCATCTGCGCGCCGAGACCGTGGGCAGAACCCGGGGTCTCGGCGCGCAGATGCAGTCTCGCAGGAAAGTGCAGAAGGCGAACGGGCGGCGGTGGCCGCGCGCACCCGGGCGCGCGGGCCCCCCGGT
>JASGDW010000027.1:0-6923 GCA_047606965.1 Microbacterium sp. | reverse complement strand
GTCACGGAAGAGCACCCCGGGCTCCGGATAGTCCGGGATGACGGCGATCAGGCTCTCCGCGCGGGCGAGGGCGTGGGCGTTCGACACCCGCCCACTGTATCTGTCGGCCATCGCCGACGCCCGACGCCCGACCGCCCGACGAACGCGGCAGGTGCGCGGTGAACCCGACGGGCGGAGGACGCCGGGGCCGGGCGGGCGGCGTCGAATCGATACGATGCGGACGGTTAGGCTGGCGGCATGAGCGAGCAGAACGCGCCCGACGAGCAGACCGCCCCCGCCCCCGCGGGCGCGACCACGGCCGAGCGCTCGCCGGCGACCGGCAGCGAGTGGTGGCGCACCGCCGTCATCTACCAGATCTACCCGCGCTCCTTCGCCGACGCCGACGGCGACGGCATCGGCGACCTGCCCGGCGTCACGAGCCGTCTCGATGCGCTGACGGACCTCGGCGTGGACGCGATCTGGCTGAGCCCGTTCATGGTGTCGCCGCAGAAGGACGCCGGGTACGACGTCGCCGACTACTGCGACGTCGACCCGCGCTTCGGCACCCTCGCCGACTTCGACGCCCTGCTGGCGGCGGCGCACGCCCGCGGCATCCGCGTGATCGTCGACCTCGTCCCCAACCACTCGTCCGACCGGCACCTCTGGTTCCAGCAGGCGCTGGTCGCCGGCCCCGGCAGCGCCGAGCGCGCCCGCTACATCTTCCGCGAGGGTCGTGGACCGGATGGGAACCTGCCCCCGAACAACTGGGAGTCGGTCTTCGGCGGCGGCATGTGGGAGCGGGTGACCGAGGCGGACGGCACCCCGGGCCAGTGGTACCTGCACATCTTCGACGTCTCGCAGCCCGACTTCGACTGGACGAACCCCGAGGTGCGCGCGTACTTCCGCGGCGTGCTGCGCTTCTGGCTCGACCGGGGCGTCGACGGGTTCCGGGTCGACGTCGCGCACGGCCTCGTCAAGGCGGACGGGTTGCCCGACTACACCCCGGCGGCGGACGCCGACTCGATGGGCGGCGAGGAGGAGGACGTCCCCTACTGGGGACAACCCGGCGTCCACGACATATACCGCGACTGGCATAAAGTGCTCGAGGAGTACCCCGGCGACCGCGCGCTGTGCGCGGAGGCGTGGCTGCCGACACCGGCGAGGACCGCGCTGTGGGTGCGCCCGGACGAGATGCACCAGGCGTTCAACTTCCCGTATCTGACGACCGAGTGGGACGCGGCGCAGCTGCGAGCGGTCATCGACGGATCGCTGCGCGCCTTCCCCGCCGTGGGCGCCCCGGCGACGTGGGTGCTGTCCAACCACGACGTCATCCGGCACGCGTCCCGGCTCGCGCTGACCGCTCCCAGCCCGCAGGGCGAGGGCATCGGCCCGCGTTCAGCGGCGCAGCCGATGCCGGAGCTCGGACTGCGCCGCGCCCGCGCCGCGACGACCGTCATGCTCGCGCTGCCCGGCTCCGCCTACCTGTTCCAGGGCGAGGAGCTCGGGCTGCCGGAGGTCGTCGACCTGCCCGACGAGGCGCGGGCGGACCCGACGTGGTTCCGCACGGAGCACGAGAAGTACGGGCGCGACGGATGCCGCGTGCCGATCCCCTGGGAGGCCGCGGCCCCCGCCTACGGCTTCAACGCGACGGGCGAGGCCTGGCTGCCGCAGCCGGCGCAGTGGGCGGGGCTGGCCCGGGACGTCCAGGCCTGTGACCCGGCCTCCACCCTGAACCTGTACCGCGCCCTGCTGCGACTGCGCCGCGAGCACGGGCTCGGCGCGGCGTCCTTCGCCTGGATCGAGGGCTTCCCCGACGACGTGCTCGCGTTCCGCGTCGGCGATGTCACCGTGATCGCCAACACCGGCGCCGCGGAAGTGCCGGTGCCCGCCGGCGAGATCCTGGTCGCCAGCGGACCGGTCGCCGACGGTCTGCTGCCCCCCGACACCGCCGTCTGGCTCGCCCGGGCGTAGCGGCGCGACGGCGTCCTCCCGCCCGCCTAGGGCCGGGGTTCGAAGCACCCGCTAGATGTTGCTGGCCCTGAGGTTGTCGACGACGTCCCGAGAAGTGGACTTCCTTGACGGTTCGCGCATTAATATGTGCACATACTGTTTTGAGAGGAGTGCGAGATGTGGGTGCGAGAAATCACCGGCGAGTGCGATGCGACGCCGGCGGAGGTATTCGCGATTCTGGCCGAGCCAGGAGCGTGGTCGGAGTGGAACGACGGCGTTGCGGACATCCGCATGGACGGTCCGTTCGAGGCCGGAACGAGTGCGGTCATGGTCTTCCCGGACGGAAGCGAGCTGCCCTTCGAGCTGACGTGGGTTGAAGCGGGGCGCGGATATGAGGACCTGACACCCGTGCCCGATGCCGGAGTGACAGTCCGGGTCCGGCACGAGCTCGAGGCGTCAGAGGCTGCGACGCGGATCACGTACCGGTGCACTGTCGAGGGACCCGACGAGGCGGCGGCCGAGGTCGGCCGCGGGGTGAGCGCGGACTTTGACCAGATCATCGCCGCGCTCGGCGTGCGCGCCGCGCAATCACGTGGCTGATTCGCTGGAGCCCGGGCAGAGCCCGGGCCTCCTTCTGTGGCGAGCGACACTGAGTTGGCAGCGGGGCATCACCGCCGCGCTGAAGCCTTTGGGTTTGACGCATGTGCAGTTCGTCCTCCTGGTCAGCGCGTGGTGGCTGACCCGCATGGCGGGCGAGCAGCCGAGTCAGAGGCGGATCGCGGAGCACGCGAACACCGACGCCATGATGACGTCCCAGGTGATCCGCGCACTCGCCGACAAAGGACTGCTGCAGCGCTCGACCAACCCCGATGACGCTCGCGCGCGCGTCATCGACCTCACCGCAGAAGGTGTGGAGCTGGCGGTTCGGGCGGTTCGAGTCGTAGAGGAAGCCGATCGTCTTTTCTTCGAGGCGGTCGACGACCAGTCGGCGCTGATGATGGTTCTGACGGCGCTCAACCGATGACACACAAGAACGCGCCCCTGACACCGCAGGGGCGTAGGCGACTCGTCGAGCGCTGTCGCACCCGGCCGATCGCGCACGTCGCCGCGGACACAGGCCTCTCGCGTGCGACCACGTCGAAGTGGGTGAACCGCTACCGGGAGTTCCGTGAGATCGGGCTGCTCGATCCGTCGTCCGCCCGATCCCGTGGCCGCCCGCGACACCAGGCGAGACGGGAGCGCGGATCGAGAAGCTGCGGCGCAAGCACAAGCGATCGGCATCGCGCATCGCTTCGAGCTCCGTGGGGACGGAACCACGGTCGGACGGCGCACGATCACCCGGCATCCGGGCCTGCCGGGGTTGAACCGCCCACGGTTCATCGATCCCAACGGTGACCAGTTCCCGCCGGCGCGAGGGCGACGTCTTGTGGCATTCCGGCATCTACGGGCACCGGGGTGGGCACGTCCCCGGTGTCGTGTTCGCCGACCTCATCCAGGGTTTCTCCGAACCGCGCGCGAGACGGCACTTCGCCCATCCTTCCGTGGAGCGGTTCCAAGCCGCGGCGCGGGATGCGCTCGGGCGGATCCCGGTTCCACGATCGTCGTGTACGACGCTGGCAACGGCGCCTTCACCGTACGTCTGTGGTGGCTGTTCCGCACGCATGGGCACGGTGACGTCGCAGTCCTCAACGGCGGTCTGACGGCGTGGCGGGCGGCCGGGCAACCCATCGCAGGACATCGGGTTCAGAGCACGAGCAGGGTGCATCCCACGCAGCGTCACGGTGCCGGCGGGCTCCCGCCTCGCCGCGAGGAACACGCTACGGCCGACGTCGGAGCTGCGCGGAGCGTTCGGCACCGGCGGCGATGGCCCGCTCGTCGTGTACTGCGGCAGCAGGCTCTCCGCCCGTCTCGGCGCACTGGCGTTGGCCCATCTCGGCGCGCGGGACGTCCGCGTCAAGATGTATCCCTCATTGAGTGGGTGCTGGCGCGGCGCCCCTGGTCGTCGACGCCGGCGCGGCAACGCGACCAGCCGACTCCGCATGACCGGCGACCTCGGCTGAGAACGGACCTGAACGACGCTCCTCGCCCCGCGTAGGCTCGGGGCCATGGCCCTGGACCTCGAGGAGATCTACACCGACCTGCACCGGCATCCGGAGCTGTCCTTCCAGGAGACGCGCACCGCGGGCGTCGTCGCAGCGACGCTGAGCGCGCTCGGCATCCCGTTCGAGGCGGGCATCGGCCGCACCGGGATCGCGGCCACGATCGCCAACGGCGACGGCCCGGTCGTCTGGCTGCGCGCCGACATGGACGCCCTCCCCGTCGAGGAGCGCACCGGCCTGCCCTACGCGAGCACGGCACGCGGCGTCGATCCCGCCGGCAACGACGTGCCGGTCATGCACGCCTGCGGTCACGACATGCACACGACCGCGCTGCTCGGCGCGCTCGAACGGCTCGACGCGACGCGCGAGCAGTGGGCGGGCACTGTCGTGGGTCTCTTCCAGCCCGCGGAGGAGCTCGGCGCCGGCTCCCGGGCGATGCTCGACGACGGCCTGCTGCGCCGCGTCCCGCACCCCGACATCGTGCTCGGCCAGCACATCACGGCCCTGCCCGCCGGGGTCGTCGGGATGCGCCCGGGCACCCAGATGACCGCGTCCGACGGGCTCACGGTCACCCTCTACGGCCGCGGCGGCCACGGCTCCCGGCCGCACGCGACGATCGATCCGGTCGTCATGGCCGCCGCGACGATCATGCGACTGCAGACGCTCGTCGCGCGCGAGGTCGACCCGCGCGAGACCGCCGTGGTCACCGTGGGCTCGGTCCACGCCGGCCTCAAGCACAACATCATCCCCGCCGAGGCCACGCTGCAGCTCAGTCTGCGCTACACCGACGACGAGGCGCGGGAACGGATGCTGGGCCGCGTCGAGCGCGTGATCCGCGCCGAGGCCGCCGCCTCCGGCGCGCCGCGCGAGCCGTCGATCGTCATCGACCACACCCTGCCGCCGACGATCAACGACCCGGTGTCGCAGGCGCGCACCGCGGACGCCTTCCGCCGCGCCTTCGGCGAGCAGACGGTCACCGACCCCGGGCTGTTCACCGGCAGCGAGGACGTCTCCTGGTTCGCGCGCGACGCGGGGGCGCCGCTCGTGTTCTGGTTCTGGGGTGGCCTCGACCCCGACACCTACGCGACGGCGCTCGCCGCGGGCACCGTCGACCGCGACATCCCCACGATCCACTCTCCGCTGTTCGCCCCCGTGCTCCACCCCACGATCGAGCGGGGCGTCGCGAACCTCGTGGTCGCCGCGCGGGAGTGGCTGGCCTGAGCGGCCCGGCTCCCGGCTCCCGGCCGTGTCATAACTCAGTCTGAGCGGCGCCGCATCCCCGTCTGCGCACCCGGTCTACTCACCCGGTCTGCACGCTCAGCCTGAGTTACGACACGCGAGCGCGTCCTGCGTCCACCGCACACCGGACGCCGCCGCGCACCGTGACGCGGAGCGGAACCGCCCGTCCGACGCCTCGGCGCGAGCCGTCGAGCGACCACGAACACGGCACGACCGTCCCAGCCGCTGACTGTCGCATTGCATCGTCGACCCGATGCGCGTAGTGTCGCCGCCCGTGACATCCGACAGTCGCGAGCCCTCTGAGGATCCGATCAGCGAGATTCCGGTGGCCAAGCGCCTCCTCCTGGGCGATCCGCTGGCCTCGGGCGACGCCGACGAGCATCTGCTCCGCAAGCGCATGGCGCTGCCGATCTTCGCCTCCGACGCGCTGTCCTCGGTCGCGTACGCGCCGCAGGAGCTGCTCATGATCCTGCTGCTGGGGGGTACCGCGTTCCTGGCGTTCAGCCCGTGGATCGCGCTCGCGGTCGTCGTGCTGCTGGTGGTCGTGGTGCTCTCGTACCGGCAGCTCATCAAGGCGTACCCCTCCGGCGGCGGCGACTACGAGGTCGCCCGCACGAACCTGGGCGAGGTCCCCGGGGTCATCGTGGCCTCGGCGCTGCTGATCGACTACATCCTGACGGTCGCCGTGTCGGTCGCCTCGGGCGTGGACAACATCATCTCGGCGCTGCCGGAGCTCGACGACTGGCGCGTCGAGCTCGCCATCGGCTTCGTCATCCTGCTCGTCGTGGTGAACCTGCGCGGAGTGCGGGAGGCGTCGCGCGCGTTCGCGCTGCCGACCTACGTCTTCATCGGCTCCGTCGGCGTGATGATCGTCGTCGGCGTGGTGCGCTGGGCTCTGGGCGACCCGCCGGTCGCCGCCAGCGCCCAGTACACGATGCGCGCGGAGGACCTCTCGCAAGCGGCGATCGTGCTGCTCGTGCTGCGGGCCTTCTCGAGCGGATGCTCCGCCCTCACCGGCGTCGAGGCCGTCTCCAACGGCGTGCCCGCCTTCCGCCGCCCCAAGATCAAGAACGCGCAGAACACGCTCTCGGCGATGGGCGCCGTCGCCGCCCTGCTGTTCGCGGGTCTCACGCTGATCGCGCTGGTCTCTGGCGTCCACTATGCGGAAGACCCCTGCAACCTCGTCGGGTTCGACTGCGCCACGAGCCCCCAGCCCAGTCTGATGGCCCAGGTCGCGGCCGCCACCTTCGGAATGAGCTCGATCCCGTTCTTCATCATCCAGGCCGCGACCGCCTGCGTGCTGCTGCTCGCGGCGAACACGGCGTTCAACGGCTTCCCGCTGCTGGGCGCCGTGCTCGCCCGCGACGGCTACGCCCCCAAGGGGCTGAACACCCGCGGCGACCGGCTGGTGTTCTCCAACGGCATGATCGTGCTCGGCGTCGCCGCGATCCTGGTGCTGCTGCTCTCGCGCGCGAACCTGTCGACCCTGATCCAGCTGTACATCATCGGCGTGTTCGTGTCGTTCTCGCTCGGCCAGGTCGGCATGGTCAGGCACTGGCGCCGGCAGCTGCGCTCGTTGAAGGGCCTGCCCGACAGAGCCAGGCATCAGCATGCGGCGCAGTTCACGCGACGCGAGATCCGTGCCGGTCTTCTCAT
>JASGDW010000026.1:0-8734 GCA_047606965.1 Microbacterium sp. | reverse complement strand
GCCGCCCGCTCGCGCAGCATCCGCCGCTCGGCGGCCGGGCGGTCGCTCTCGGCGCCGGCGCGGTGGAACAGCAGAGCGCCGCTCTCGCGCATCAGCGCGCTGTCGACGCCCGCCGCGATCTTGACCTCGGCCGCGTGACGCCAGGTGGCGAACACGTCGGCGTAGGCCTCGAAACGGAACGTCCACGCCCCCTGGGCGAGCAGTGCGACCTCGGTGGACCAGTGGTCCAGACCGTCGCCACGGGGGGCGAGCCGGTGCAGCGACTCCGCGCCGCCGGGATCGCGCAGACGCAGCGTCACCCCGATCAGGTCATGCCCCTCACGGAATGCAGTGACGCGGAACGGAACGATCTCGCCCACGAACGCCGCAGGACTGTATGCCTCACCGGGTATGGATGGATGCGGGTCGAGCATGGGGATGCGACCGGAGACCGTGTCGTGAAGCGGCTGCCCGTCGACGCCGGGACGGAGCGGGATCTCGGTGGCGCTGCGATAGCCGAGGGATGCGGGAGCGGTCACGTGTCCGAACTTACCCCGACCCGCCGGTCGGACGAAGGCGCCCGATCACTCGGCGCGGAACAGCCGCATCGAGGTCGGCGCCACCGGGACGGCCGTCCCCGGCGCGTAGCCGACCTCGGCCTCCTGCGGGCGCTCGTCCGCGCTCGACCAGAGCTCGACGTACCGGCCGACCCCGTCCACCTCGGGCAGGGTCACGTCGATCGGGCGCTCGACGCCGTGGACGATGAGCAGGACGCGGTTGAACGGCTCCGTCTCCGGCGTGGACGCGGAGAGGTACTGCAGCGTGCGGTGCGAGGGATCGGTCCACCGCACCCCCGACATGGTCTCGCCGTTCTCGTCGTACCAGTCCATCACGGACGCCGAGGGGGTCACCTCGCCCAGGCGCGCGAACCGGATCGGACGCAGCGCAGGGTTCCGGTGGCGCAGCGCGATCAGTCGCCGCGCGTGGGCGAGCAGGTCGCGCTGCCACCCGCCGAGGTCCCAGTCGAGCCAGGTCAGAGCCGAGTCGTGGCAGTAGGCGTTGTTGTTGCCACGTTGTGTGCGCCCGAACTCGTCACCCGCGGTGAGCATCGGGATGCCGGCCGACAGCAGCAGCGTGCCGAGCAGGTTGCGCATCGCCTTGCGGCGCGTCGCGAGGATGTGCTCGTCTTCGGTCGGCCCTTCCGCGCCGTGGTTGAAGGAGCGGTTGGTGTCGGCGCCGTCGCGGTTCTGCTCGCCGTTGCCGAGATTGTGCTTGACGTCGTAGGAGACCAGATCGCGGAGGGTGAACCCGTCGTGCGCGGTGACGAAGTTGATGCTCGCGAGCGGCCCGCGCTCCTCGCAGAACGTGTTGGACGAGCCGGCGAGCCGGGTCGCGAACCCGCCGATGCCCACCGGAGCGGTCGAGGCGCGGCGGGCGTAGTCCACATCGCTGAGCCAGAAGTTGCGCACCCGGTCGCGGTAGCGGTCGTTCCACTCGTGCCAGCCGGCGCCGAAGTTGCCGGTCTGCCAGCCGCCCATGCCGACGTCCCAGGGCTCGGCGATCTTCTTGACCCCGGCCAGCGACGGGTCATCGACGATCGCGCGCAGAAGCGGATGCGCGGGGGTGAACACGTGCTCCTCGTCCCGGCCGAGGGTGGTGGCCAGGTCCAGCCGGAATCCGTCGACCTGCACCTCGTTCGCCCAGTAGCGCATCGAGTCCAGCACGAGACGCGCAGCGGCATCCGTCGCCGTGTTCAGCGAGTTGCCGCATCCCGTGACGTCGATGTAGGCGCCCTCGGCCTGCTGTCGGTAGTAGTGCCGGTTGTCGATGCCTCGCAGGCTGGAGCGGGGACCCCCGATGCCCTCCTCGGCGGTGTGGTTGTACACGACGTCGAGCACGACCTCCAGGCTCGCCTCGTGCAGGAGCCTGACCATGCCCTTGACCTCCCGCAGCACCGCGGCGGGCCCCTCCCGGCGTGCCGCCTCGGTCGCGTACGCCGCGTGCGGGCTGAAGAAGCTCAGCGTGTTGTAGCCCCAGTAGTTCGCCAGGCCGAGCTGGTGCAGCCGCGGCTCGGAGGCGAAGGCGTGGATGGGCAGCAGCTCGATCGTCGTGACCCCGAGCGAGAGGAAGTGCTCGATCATCGCGGGGTGGGCGAGGCCGGCGTAGGTGCCGTGCAGCGCCGGGGGGACGTCCGGATGCCGCTTGCTCAGCCCCTTGACGTGCCCTTCGTACAGCACCGTGCGATCCAGCGGGACCGCAGGTTTGGCGACGCCGCCCCAGTCGAAGCCCTCGTCGACGACGGCGCTGCGCCAGTCGCCGACCCCGCCGCCGACGATGCCGCGCGAATACGGGTCCAGCAGCAGTGTCCGCGGGTTGAACGTGTTGCCTGCCGCGGGGGAGCCCGCCACGCGCAGCGCGTACCGCGTCCCCGGCCGCAGCAGATCGGTGGTCGCCTCCCACACCCCGCCGGCACCGCGTTCGAGCGGGACGGTGTCGGTCACCCAGTCCAGGTCGTCATCGTCGCAGACGACGAGCTCCACCGTCTCGGCGCTGCCGGACCACACCCTCACGGTCGCGCCGCCCTCGTGCAGACGCACGCCGAGATCGTCGAGATGGGAGCCCAGCAGCGCCGGGGCGGCTGTGCCCGGGGAGGGGGCGGTCTGAGTCGTGCTGACCATGCGGACTACGGTAACAACCGCGTGAGTCGCGGTCGTTACGGCCTCCGGGCGCGCGGCCTGCGTGTCAGAGTGGGGAGATGACCGTGTACCTCGACCACGCCGCGACCACGCCGGTGCGTGACGAGGCGCGTCGGGCGTGGCTCGCGGCGACCGAGGTCGTCGGCAACGCGTCGTCGGTCCACGGCGGCGGCCAGGCGGCGCGGCGCCTGCTGGAGGAGTCGCGGGAGCGGCTGGCGGCGACGCTCGGATGCGAGAGCGTGGAGGTCGTGTTCACCTCGGGCGGGACCGAGTCGATCAATCTCGCGCTCAAGGGGCTGTGGGAGGCCCGCGCGGGCGGCGACGCGGTCGTGCTCCCCGACGGCGAGCACCATGCGACGCTCGACGCCGCAACCTGGCTGCGCGAGCAGGCCGGGGCGACGCTCATGCACGTCGGACTCGACGCGCGCGGTGCGATCCCGGTCGCGCGGTTCGCCGCATCCCTGCCCGGCGCGGCCCTCGCGACCGCGATGGTCGCGAACAACGAGCTCGGCACGGTCAACGACGCCGCCGCCCTCGCCGACGCGGCGGGTCGCGGCGGGGTCCCGCTGCATCTGGACGCCGTGGCCGCGTTCGGGCACGTGCCGGTGGATTTCGGGATGCTGCGCGGTCGGGCGCCGGCGGGGGCGGGCCTGGTCGCGATGAGCGTGTCGGCCCACAAGATCGGGGGACCGGTCGGGGTCGGTGCGCTCGTCGTCGCCCGCTCCGCCACCCTCGCCGCTCAGTTGCACGGCGGCGGTCAGCAGCGGGGGCTGCGGGCGGGCACGCAGGACGTCGCGGGCGCTGCGGCGTTCGCCGCCGCCGCCGAGGCCGCGACGGCGGAGCGCGACGCCGAGGCCGTACGGCTCACGGCGCTGCGTCGTCGGCTGGTCGGCGGCGTCCTCGGCACGATCCCGCGGACGCGGCTGCTGGGCGACCCCGAGCGCCGGGTGCCCGGGAACGCGCACGTGCTCTTCGACGGCGCCTCGGGGGAGACGCTGCTGTTCCTGCTCGACCGCGCGGGCGTGCACGTCTCGACGGGCTCGGCCTGCCAGGCCGGCGTCGCGGAGCCGTCGCACGTCGTCATGGCGCTCGGGCTCGACGAGCAGGCGGCGCGCTCGGTGCTGCGCTTCACGCTGGGGCGCACGACGACGGACGCCGACGTGGACGCGGTGCTGACCGTTCTGCCGGACGCCGTCGCACGGGCCCGGGCCGCGGCACGCTGAAAGGCCCCGGACCTCCGCCCGCTCGTAGACTGGGGCGATGCGGATCCTGGCGGCGATGAGCGGCGGCGTCGACTCCGCCGTCGCGGCGGCGCGGGCCGTCGAGGCCGGTCACGACGTCGTGGGCGTGCACCTCGCGCTCTCGCGCGCCGGTGGGACGCTGCGGGCGGGCAGCCGCGGATGCTGCACGATCGAGGACGCGATGGACGCGCGCCGCGCGGCCGACCGTCTCGGCATCCCGTTCTACGTATGGGACTTCTCCGAGCGCTTCCGCGACGACGTCATCGAGGATTTCGTCGCCGAGTACCGGGCGGGCCGCACCCCGAACCCGTGCATGCGCTGCAACGAGCGGATCAAGTTCGCGGCCCTCCTGGAGCGGGCGCTCGAGCTCGGCTTCGACGCGGTGTGCACCGGGCACTACGCGACGCTGGTCGAGGGCCCCGGCGGCCTCGAGCTGCATCGGGCCAGCGACGGCGCGAAGGACCAGTCGTACGTCCTCGGCGTGCTCACGGCCGAGCAGCTCGCGCACACGTACTTCCCGCTGGGCACGACGCCGACGAAGGCGCTCGTGCGCGCGGAGGCGGAGGCTCGCGGGCTCGCGGTCGCGCACAAGCCCGACAGCCATGACATCTGCTTCATCCCCGACGGCGACACGCGCGGCTGGCTCGCCGAGCGCGTCGGGGCCGCGCCGGGCGAGATCCTCGACCGCGCAGGCGTCGTCGTCGGCGCGCACGACGGCGCGCACGCGTTCACGGTCGGCCAGCGGCGCGGTCTGCGCCTGGGCGTGCCCGCCGCGGACGGCAAGCCGCGGTTCGTGCTGGAGGTGCGGCCCGTGACGAACACCGTCGTGGTGGGGCCGAAGGAGGCGCTCGCGACCGCCGAGATCGCGGGCGAGCGGCGCAGCTGGGCGGGGCCGGCGCCGACGGCGTCCGAGTTCGGCTGCGAGGTGCAGATCCGCGCGCACGCACAGCCGGTGCCCGCGCGCGCCGTGCTGTCCGACGCTCTCGTGACGGTGCGCCCCGACTCGCCGCTGGACGGCGTCGCGCCGGGGCAGACCGCCGTGCTCTACCTGGGCACGCGGGTGCTCGGCCAGTTCACGATCGATCGCACGGTGTCGGCCGTCCCGGTGGGCTGAGCGCGTCTCGGGTCCCGCGCCGGTGTCGGCGGCGCTGCCTAGACTTGCGGCGTGACGGAT
The DNA here is from genome assembly GCA_047606965.1 of Microbacterium sp. Classification (GTDB taxonomy): domain Bacteria; phylum Actinomycetota; class Actinomycetes; order Actinomycetales; family Microbacteriaceae; genus Microbacterium. The sequence continues at coordinate 3,644 of JASGDW010000026.1, read as the reverse complement.
ACGGCGATCGACGCGCAGCTGACCCCGGAGGCCGCGCGGGCGGAGGCGGCGGAGCTCGCCGACCGCATCGTCGCCGCCCGCGACGCGTATTACGGCGCCGACGCCGAACTGGTCGACGACGCGACCTACGACGGCTGGATGCGGCGGCTCGAGCAGATCGAGCGCGCCTTCCCCGAGCTGCGGGGGCAGGACTCGCCGACGCTGACGGTCGGGGCCGCGCAGGGCACCGACCTGGCGACGATCGAGCACGCCGAGCGGATGCTGAGCCTGGACAACGTGTTCTCGCCCGACGAGCTGCGCGACTGGTGCGTGAAGACGCAGGACGCCGCCGGCCGCCCGGTCGCCTGGCTCACCGAGCTGAAAATCGACGGGCTGGCGATCAGCCTGCGCTACGAGCACGGCGCGCTGACCTCCGCAGCGACCCGTGGCGACGGGCGGGTCGGCGAGATCGTGACCGACAACGCCGTGCGGCTTGCGGAGGTGCCCACGCGGCTGCGGGGCGAAGGGCATCCGGCGCTCGTCGAGGTGCGGGGCGAGGTGTTCATCCCGGTCGTCGCCTTCGAGCGCCTCAACGACCTGCAGGCGCGGCTGCGCGACCGCGCGGTGGACGAGGCGCGCACTCGCTTCGAGGCGCGGCGCGCGGCGGGCCGCGACTTCGACGAGGAGAAGGCCCGCACGGCGGCCCAGCGCCGCTTCCCCGCCTTCGCGAACCCGCGCAACGCGGCCAGCGGCGGGCTGAGGCAGCAGCTCGACAAGAAGCAGGGGCTCGAGCGGGAGGCGGCGCTGGAGCGGATCGGGTCGTTGCGGCTCTACGTGCACGGCATCGGGGCCTGGCCCGACCCCCCGGTCGCGTCGCAGAGCGAGGTGTACGGGCTGCTCGCCGGCTGGGGCCTGCCCGTCAGCCCGCACAACGCCGTGAACGCCGGCGTCGACGACGTGCTCGCTTTCGTGGCGCGCTACGGCGAGCACCGGCACGAGGTCGAGCACGAGCTCGACGGCATCGTCGTGAAGGTCGACGAGCTCGCGCTGCACGCCGAGCTGGGCGCGACCAGTCGCGCGCCGCGGTGGGCCATCGCCTACAAGTACCCGCCGGAGCAGGTGAACACGAAGCTGCTCGACATCGTCGTGTCGGTGGGACGCACCGGCCGGGCGACGCCGTTCGCGGTCATGGAGCCGGTGAGGGTCGCCGGCTCGGTGGTGCGCCAGGCGACGCTCCACAACCAGGACGTCGTGACGGCCAAGGGGGTGCTCATCGGCGACACGGTCGTGCTGCGCAAGGCCGGCGACGTGATCCCCGAGGTGCTGGGGCCGGTCGCCGAGCTGCGCGACGGCACCGAGCGCGCGTTCGCGATGCCGACGGCGTGCCCGGTGTGCGGCACGCCGCTCGCGCCGGCCAAGGAGGGAGACATCGACCTGCGCTGCCCCAACGCGCGCTCGTGCCCGGCACAGGTGCGCGGCCGCGTCGAGCACATCGGCTCCCGCGGTGCGCTCGACATCGAGGCGCTCGGAGAGGTCACGGCGGCGGCGCTCACGCAGCCGGACGTCCCGGTCGACCCGCCGCTGGTCACGGAGGCGGGGCTGTTCGACCTCACGCTCGAACGGATCGTGCCGATCGAGGTCGTCGTCCGCGACGCGGAGACCGGCCAGCGCAAGGTCGACGAGCAGTCGGGCGAGTTCGTCCGGCGGGCGCCGTTCCAGAAGCTGGGGCCGGCCTCGTACCCCCCCGGCACCGAGCACCTGGACGCCGCCGAGCGACGCCGGGCCGGGGTCCGCAAGGACCACCGCGAGACGCTGCCCTCCGAGCAGGCGGTGAAGCTGCTCGCCGAGCTGGAGAAGGCGAAGACGAAGGAGCTGTGGCGGCTGCTGGTCGCGCTGAACATCCGGCACGTCGGCCCGGTCGCCGCGCGCGCGCTGGCGCAGTGGTTCGGGTCGCTCGACGCGATCCGCGGCGCCTCGCGCGACGACCTCGCCGCGGTGGAGGGCGTCGGCGGGATCATCGCCGACGCCGTGCTCGACTGGTTCGCCGTCGACTGGCACCGGGAGATCGTCGATCGCTGGACGGCGGCCGGCGTGCGGTGGTCGATCCCGGGGCATGCCGGTCCCGGCGCGGCCGCCGCCGCGGGCGGGGTGCTCGACGGCGTCACGGTCGTCGCGACCGGCACCCTGGAGGGCTACACGCGGGAGGGAGCGCAGGAGGCGATCCTCGCCGCGGGCGGCAAGGCGGCATCCAGCGTGTCGAAGAAGACCGATTTCGTCGCGGCCGGGCCCGGCGCGGGCTCGAAGCTGGCGAAGGCGGAGGAGCTGGGCGTGCGGATCATCGACGCCGCGCAGTTCCGCATCCTCGTCGAGCAGGGCCCGGCGGCGCTGGACGCGCTCGATCCGGACGCCGGCTGAGCGGCGGGCCGGGAAGCCGCGTGTGAAGGGGCGCGCCTGTGCGCCCACACCGATGGGACGTCCGGGCATCGAAGGGCCCAGGTGCTTGCCTGTGTATCCCTTCTCGGATTCCGCCTCGGGAGCCCACCGCTCGATGTCTTCGTCGGTGAACGGGGTTCCGTTCGCATCGCTGTTCGTCTTCCATCGAGACCGAAAACGATCGTTATCGGTTGTAGACCTCGCGGCGGTGCCCGGCCCCGACGACGGTGACGATCAGCTCATCGTCGAGCACGTCGTAGATCACCCGGTAGTCGCCGATACGGATACGCCAGGCACTCTGTTCCCCGACGAGCTTCTTCGCTCCATGTGGGCGAGGGTCGTCTTGCAGGTTCGTGATCGCTTCCAGCACGCGATCGCGCGCCGGGCGCGGCAGCTTCTTCACCTGACGGGCTGCGGCCGTGGTGAACTCGACGCGGTAGCTCACGGCGCGAGGTCGGCACGCAACTCGTCGAGCGTCACACGGCTGCCGTCATCGTCGACTTTGGCCTGCCGGTAGGCGGCGACGTCGTGAGCCATCTCGAACCCTTCGAGCGCTTCCAGGTCCGCAACGCTCACGACGACGGCCGCGAGCTTGCCGTTACGGGTCACCCCGATCCGCTCGCCCGCATACATGGCGCGGCCGAGCACATCAGAGAGCTGGCTGCGCAGCTCGCGCGTCGAGAGCTCAGTCGTCACGGAGTCCATGACGCCATGGTAGTGTATAGCGTCATTATGTACACGATGACGCTATTTCGGCGAGGCGATCGCTGCGACCCCTAGATCGGCGCCGCGAGTAGCGTCGGATCCATGCGGATCGACGAAGCCCTGTTGGCGACCAGATCGACATCGGAGGTCGCGACCTTCTACCGGCGCCTCGGCTGCCGTGTGCACGGGGAGCCGGATCGGGTCTCCGTCCGCATCGGGACGAGCAGACTGACCTTCGTCCAGGAGGACTTCGCCGGCTCGCTGCACCTGGCGTTCACGATCCCCACCGGGGCGTTCGGAGAAGCCCGTCGGTGGCTGACACGTCAGCAGCCGCTCCTCGTGGCCGACGGCCGGGACGAGTTCGAAGGCCCTAAGGGGTGGGACTCCCGATCGCTGTACTTCGACGGCCCCGATGGGCAGGTCCTCGAGCTGATCGAACGACGCGCACTGCCAGGTCGCATCGCGCGCCCCTTCACCGCGGCGGACCTGGTGTGTGTCAGCGAGATCGGGGTGGTCGTGCCCGATGT
>JASGDW010000025.1:0-10967 GCA_047606965.1 Microbacterium sp. | reverse complement strand
GATGACCTCGCCCCCACCGCGGCCGGCTGCGGCGAGGAACCGGTCCACGAGCGGACGGGTGGCCGGCACGAGCGGAAGCCCGTCGCTCCACCCCCGCTCGTAGCAGTGCTCGATCGCGAGCCGCGCCACGTCCGGGTCGAGCTCGGTGCCGGGGTCGGCGCTCACCGCGCCGCCCCCGCGGTGAACGCGCGGATGACCTCGGGCAGCAGCGTCCGGGCGCGGGCGGCGACCTCGTCCTCGCCGAGCACGGCCATCGGGTGCGCGGTCGTGATCCATTCGTAGTCGGGGGCACCCTGCACCGCGGCCATCGTGCGCCCGGTGGCGGTGAAGGCGTCGGTGAGCACGACCGCGGCGGGCACGCCGGCACGCTCGAAGGCGATCCCGTCCGCCACCGCCGCCGCGCTGCACGAACCGCAGTCGCCGACGCCGGTGACGACGACGTCGCACGCCTCGCGGTAGCGCCCGACGATCCGGTCGTCGACGGGCACCGAGAAGTTCGTCTTGGTCTCGACGATCGATACCGCCGCGGCTCCGCCCTCGGCCACCAGCAGCTCGCCCAGACGGGTCAGCAGCAGCAGCGCGTTGTGCTTCGTGTTGTCCAGCAGTCCGACACGCAGGCCGGTCAGAACGTCCGGGCGCGGGGCGAGGCGGCCGCCCGCGGCGGGCACGGCGGCCGGCGGCCGGCCGGTGGGATCGAGGATCGCGTCGGGCATCCTGTGCTCCGCCGGCCTCAGGCCGCGGCATCCTGATCGTGGATGATGACGCCGCGGATGTTGCGACCGGCGAGGAGGTCCTGGTAGGCCTCGTTCACCCGGTCGAGCGGGTAGGTGCGCGAGATGAGCTCATCGAGCTTGAGCTCGCCGGCGCCATACAGCCGCAGCAGCCGCGGGATGTCGTACAGCGGATTGCAGTCGCCGAACAGCGCGCCGCGCACCTGCCGCTGGTAGCCGATCAGCATGCCGGCGTGCACGTGCACCGCCTTCTCGGCGAGGTGGCCGACGGCGGTGATCGTGACCTTGCCGCCCTTTCCGGTCATCGCCACCGCGGCGCCGACCATCTCCTCCGTGACCGCGTCGGGCGTCAGGATCACGTGGTCGGCCAGCTGGCCCCACGTCGTGGACACGACGAACTCGTGCGCCTCCTTCGCCGTGGAGAACGCCTCGGTCGCGCCGAACTCCTTCGCGTTCTCGCGCTTGAACTCGACCGGGTCGACGACGATGACGTCCTTCGCGCCGGCATACCGCGCCCCCTGCACCGCATTGCTGCCCACGCCGCCGGCGCCGAAGATCACGACCGTGTCGCCGGCGCGCACGCCGGCCGCGTACACGGCGGATCCCCAGCCGGTCGGAACGCCGCATCCCACGAGCGAGGCCACCGGGAACGGGATGTACTCCGGCAGCGGCACGACCGCCCACTCGGAGACCACCACGTGCTCCGAGAAGGTGCCCAGCGAGCAGAAGCCGCCGTAGTCCTCACCGTCGCGGTGGAAGCGGAACGTGCCGTCCAGGAACATGCCGGTGCCGGCGTTGAGGCCCTTGACGCACATGTTCTGGTGGCCCGTCGAACAGGGCCGGCAGGCGCCGCAGGCCGGGATGTAGGACAGCACGACATGGTCGCCGGCCTTGACGCGCTGCACGTTCGGGCCGACGGACTCGACGATGCCCGCACCCTCGTGACCGCCCACGATCGGGAACCGCACCGGTGCGTCGCCCGCGGTGATGTGGTGGTCCGAGTGGCACAGGCCCGAGGCGACCATGCGGACGCGGACCTCGTGCTCCTTCGGGTCGTCGAGCCGCAGCTCGGTCAGCTCCCAGCCCTCGTGGGGACCGTGCGCGACGGCCGCGCGAGTGGTGATGGTCGTCATGGCTCGCCTCTCAGATCCTCGGGACGCCGGCGGGCCGCATCGACACGGTCTTGACCTGGGTCCACTCCAGCACCGAGTCGGCGCCCATGGTCCGGCCGAATCCGCTGTTCTTGTAGCCGCCGAACGGGCCGCCGATCACACCCGCTCCCAGCGCGTTGTTGACGCCGACCTGGCCCGCCTGCAGCGCCCGGCTCAGGCGCACTGCGACGCCGACATCCCGCGTCCACACCGAGGCGACCAGGCCGTAATCGGTGCCGTTGGCCACCTCGACAGCTTCCTGCTCGTCGTCCACGGCGATCACCGAGAGCACAGGCCCGAAGATCTCCTCCCGGGCGATGGTCATCTCCGGCGACACACGGTCGAACAGGGTGGGCTCGATGAAGAACCCGTCGCCGTAGTCGCCGCCGCGCGGCGCCGCGCCGCCGGTGACCAGCTCGGCACCGGCCTGCACACCCGCGTCGATGTAGCCGAGGACGCGGGTGTGCTGCTTCTCGTTGATGAGCGGCCCCATGTTCACGCTCTGATACCAGGGGCCGACGGTGACCTGCTGCATCCGGGTGGCGAGCCGTTCCACGAGCTCGTCGTGGATGCTGCGCAGCACGACCACGCGGGACCCCGCCGCGCAGATCTGGCCGGTGTTCAGCGTGATGCCGGACACCATCGCGGGCACGGCCTGATCGAGGTCGGCGTCGGGGAAGACGACCTGCGGCGACTTGCCGCCGAGCTCGAGGTGCAGCGGGGTCAGGTTCTTGGCGCAGGCCGCCATGATGAGCGACCCCGTCGCCGGGGACCCCGTGAAGCCCATGCGGCGGATGCCCGGGTGCGCCGGCAGCGCGGCCCCCGCCTCGTGACCGTAGCCGGTGACGACGTTGACGACCCCGGCGGGAATGCCGGCCTCGAGCGCGAGCCGGGCCAGGGCCAGGGGGGTCAGCGGCGCGTCCTCGGCCGGTTTCATGACGATCGTGTTGCCGGCCGCGATCGCGGCGCCCACCTCGGTCACGAACATCGGGCCGGGCGCGTTCCAGGGGATGATCGCACCGACGACGCCGTAGGGCTCGCGCAGCGTGAAGCCGAGCGTGTCGGGTGCGTAGGTGGGAAGCGACACGCCCTGCACCTTGTCCGCCTGCCCGGCGATGAAGCGCACCTGGGCGGCCATGGGCGGCGGCCCCCAGTGTGGCCGCCCGACCTCGCGCGACTCCAGCTGGTCGATCTCCTCGGCGTGCTCGTCGATCAGCTGCGCCCAGCGCAGCAGCAGCGACGCCCGCGCCGTCGCGTTCAGGTCACGCCAGGCCGGGAAGGCGCGCTCGGCCGCCTGTACGGCGGCATCGATGTCGGCCTGGTCGCCGCGCGGCACGGATGCGAGGTGCGAACGGTCGGCGGGGTTGATGACCTCGATCGTGCGGCCGCTCGCCGAGGGCACCCATTCACCGCCGATCAGGTGCGCCCCGTCGACGACCAGCGAGTCGGAGGGAGCCGTGGTGGGTGAGGTGATGGTCATGTCCGTCCTCCCGGAGGTGTCAGCTGTCGTGGTCGATCAGCACGACGCCGCGGATGTTCTTGCCGTCGTGCATGTCCTGGTAGCCGTCGTTGACCTGGTCGAGGGTGTAGGTGCGGGTGATGAGCTCGTCGACCTTCAGCTTCCCGCTGCGGTAGAGGCTGACGAGCCGGGGGATGTCGACCAGGGGGCTGCATCCGCCGTAGATGCCGCCTTGGATCCGACGCTGATAGCCGATCAGCATCCCGGGGTTCTCGTCGATCCAGCCGTTGCCCACCGCGGTGATGGTCACCTGACCGGTCTTGCCGACGATGTTCACGGCATCGTGGATGACCTTGTCGTGCAGCACGCCGACCGTGATGATCGCGTGATCGGCGAGCTCGCCCCAGGTCGAGGCGATGACGAACTCGGTCGCCTCCTCGGCGGTGGCGAACGTGTGGGTCGCCCCCAGCTCGAGGGCTTTCTGCCGTTTGAACTCGACCGGGTCGACCACCACGACCCGCTCGGCGCCGGCCATGGCCGCGCCCTGCACCGCGTTGCTGCCGACACCGCCCGAGCCGAACACGACGACCGTCTGCCCGGCCTGCACCCCCGCCAGGTGCACGGCAGAGCCCCAGCCGGTCGGCACGCCGCAGCCGATCACGGCGCCCACTTCGAAGGGCAGGTCGTCCGGCACGGGCACGAGGGAGTTCTCGGAGACCACGGTGTACTGGGAGAAGGTGCCGAGCACGCACAGGCCGCCGAAGTCGACGCCGTCCTGGTGGAATCGGAACGTGCCGTCGGGGAACTCGCCGGTCGAGGCGTTCTTACCCTCGTCACACAGGTTCTGCCGCCCGGTCGAGCAGTACCGACACGTGCCGCACGCCGGGATGAAGGAGAAGACGACCCGGTCGCCCACCTTCACCCGCGTCACGCCCGCGCCGACGGCGTCGACGATGCCGCAGCCCTCGTGGCCGCCGACCACCGGCATCCGCATCGGGGCGTCGCCCTTCTGGATGTGGTCGTCGGAGTGGCACAGGCCCGCGGCGTGGACCTTGACCCGCACCTCACATGTCTTCGGCGCGTCCAGTTCCAGCTCGGTGACCTCCCACGGGGTGCGCGGCGCACGGCAGACGCTGGCGCGCGTCAGGATGCCGGGGCGTTCGGGCGAATCGGTGACGCGGTGCTCCGCATCCGTGATGATGCTCATCTGCTGCCTTTCCGGACGGGCCGCGCCGGCCTCTCCCGCCGCAGCGGGGGGCTTCACCGGCGACGATGCCAAGGAGGGATGTCGTCAACGCTGGCTCGGGCCCGGCCCGCAGGCCAGCGCACTTTCGCCCGGCGGAAGGGAACCCGCCGGGCGCTCCTGGCGGATACGGCTTCTCCCGGGCGGAAGCCGGCTTCCGCCCGGAGGCGGCGGCCGCTGGACTGGACGCGCCGCACGCCGCCGAGGAGAGACCATGGACACCGTCGCCGCGAAGGTCGCCGTCGTCACCGGCGGATCCAGCGGCATCGGCCGCGGCATCGCCCGCGCACTGGCCGGCGCGGGCGCCACGGTCGTGGTGACGGGGCGCAGCGACGAACACCTGGAGGAGACGTCGGCGCTGTTCGCGCAGGCGGGCCTCGAGATCCATCCGCTCCGGGTCGACGTCACCGACCGTGCGGCGATGGCGGATGCCGCCACAGCGGTTCAGCGGCGGTTCGGCCGCGTCGACATCCTGGTCAACAACGCCGGGATCGGTCTGACCGGGCCGGTCTCGGCGGCGACGCCGAGCGACTGGGACTGGGTCATCGACGTCAACATCCGCGGCGTGGGCAACGGCATCGAGGCGTTCCTCCCGAAGATCCGCGCGCACGGCGACGGCGGAGCGATCGTGAACACGGCGTCGATGGCCGGGCTCATGCCGGTGGTCGCGGGACTGTACTCGATGACCAAGGCTGCGGTGATCGCGCTGTCCGAGGCGCTGCACATCGAGCTGCTGCCGGAGCGGATCTCGGTGTCGGCGTACTGCCCGGGCCCGGTCCACAGCGACATCGCCGAGGCGGTGCGGCGGCGACCCGAGCGATACGGCGAGTCGGGCTACGCGCCGCCGCCACCGGGCTTCTCCGCGGCGTCGCGGCGGCAGCCCTACATGAGCGCCGAAGAGGCGGGACGACGGGTGCTTGCCGGCATCCTCCGCGGCGACATGTTCATCCTCACGCATCCGGAGTTCCGTGCCGGCGTGATCGAGCGCCACCGCAGCATCGAGGCGTCGTTCCCGGACGAGCCGATCGACGCCGCACGAGAGGCGGCGATCCCCTTCCTGTTGGGATCGCCGGTGTACGCGTCTCAGAGCCGGCCGGCGCCGGTCCCGCCCGCGCGCTGAGGCCGGTGCCGCCCCTCACGCCCCTGCGGTGTGCACGTCGACCGGATAGTCCACGCGGATGCCGCCCGGAGCGACGCCCAGCAGGGGCGAGAGCATCTGCCGCATGAAGTCCTTCGGCACCAGGCACTCGGCGCAGGCGTCGGGCCCGGCCTCGATGCGGACGCGGGCCTGGTCCCCGGCGAGCTCGAGGCTCAGGTGGTAGTCGTCGGCCTCGAGCGCCTTGCGGAACTCGTCGAGCTGGGCCTGGTCGATGGTCATGCCGACACGGTGCCACGTCGCGGCGCCGTGCGCAGCATCTCTTCCCGTCCAGCGGAAGGGTTCAGATGACGACGGGGGTCGCCGGGGCCGTTTACGGCGTGGCATTCCGCCAGATGGAATGTGCGCTTGTCCCGGCGATGCCATGCCCGATGATGGGGGTGGCGTCCTGCTGCGATATCTCGGAGGTCGGTCGACGATGACCATCAGTCCCATCCAGTCCGCTCGTTCCCGCCGGTCCGCATCCGGCGGCCGGATGACCGCTGCGCAGCGCGTCCTCTCCGTCCTGGAGGCGTTCGACACGGAGCATCTCGTCCTGACACTGAGCGAGATCAGTCGTCGCGCCGGTCTCAGTCTGAGCACGGCGCACCGCCTCGTCGGCGAGTTGCGGGAGTGGGGTGCGCTGGAGCGATCGGCCGAGGGCCGCTACGCCATCGGCATGCGCGTGCTCGAGCTCGGCGGCCTCGAGCCGCAGGGCCTGCGGTTGCGCGAGGTCGCGCATCCCTACCTCGGCGACCTGCAGACGGCGGTGAACGCCAATGTGCACCTCGCCGTGCGCAACGGCCACGACACCGTCTACGTCGAGTCGCTGTGCGCCCGGGGCGGGGCCGCGGTGCTCACGCGTCTGGGCGGCCGGTGGCCCCTGCACGCGACCGGCACCGGGCAGGTGCTGCTCGCATTCGCGCCGCCCGCGTTCCAGGAGGAGGTCCTGGCCTCACCGCTGCGCCGGTTCACCCGCAAGACGGTGACCGACCCCGTCGAGCTGCGGCATGTGCTGGCCGGCGTGCGGCAGACCGGGGTGGCCATCGCGGACGAGTCGATCACCGCGGACGCCTTCGCCGTCGCGGTGCCGATCCGCGGACCACGCGACCGCGTCATCGCCGCGCTGGGGGTCACGGTGCACCACGAGCAGGCGGAGATCAACGCGGCGCTCCCGGCCCTGATGGGCACGGCCCGGGCGATCTCGCGGGCATGCGGCGCGCCCGGGGCGCAGGGCGCGGCCGTCTCGTCCTCGGCGAACCACGCCACGGCCGTCTGAGGCGGGGACAGCAGGGCTCCGCGTCCGGTCGGGGACGCCGAGCCCCGGGGCGGCTCCGGTCACCGGTCGCCCACAGGAGCGCGAGCCGGTTCTATGCGCCGGCCTGGCCGACGTTGCGGGCGGCTATCCCGCCGCCGTCGACCGAGAGGATCTGGCCGGACACCCACCGCGAGGCGTCGGTGGACAGGAACAGCGCCGCCGAGGCGATGTCCCAGCTGTTCCCCTCGACCTGCATCGCCACGTTGCGGCGGCGGATCTCCCGCTGCTCCTGGCCCATCCCCTTCGCCGCGAACGCGCCCCAGATCATGCCGACGCGCACGCAGTTGACCCGGATGCCGCGGGGCGCCAGCGTCGCTGCGGCACCGGTCGTGAACTTCTCGAGGGCGGCCTTGGCGATGCTGTACGGCAGCCCGGGCCCCCGCCCCTCGGCCGCTCCGGACGAGATGAGCACGGCGGCGGCGCCCGCGCTCATGTGTCTCTGCGCATGCCGCAGCAGGTACCACGCCGACTTCAGATTGAGCTCCATCGCGAAATCCCACGCCTCGACGCTCGTCTCGAAGATGCCCTCGATCCCCGCGCCGCCGACCGAGTCGGCCACGACGTCGATGCGCCCGAACCGCGCGACGACGGCGTCCACCGTGCGTGCGACGTCCGCATCGTCGGTGATGTCGACCACGAACCCCTCCGCCTCGCCGCCCGCGGCCCGGATTCCTGCGACGGTGCGGGATGCGGCCGCCTCGTCGCGATCGAGGACGGCGACGGCGGCGCCGTTGCGATGGTAGAGCCATGCCATGCCGAAACCCACTCCGCCCTCGGGTCCGCTGAGCCCCCCGCCGGCGACCACGGCGACCCTGCCCGGCAGCCGGGGGCCATCCGCGGTCGCAAGCGGGTCGGTGATCGGGAACTCCCACGTGGCCGGATCGGTGGTCATGGCGCACTCCTCACTGCTCGTGCTCCCACTCTGCCGACAGCGGCGGGCACACGCGGCGGCCTTTCGCCGAGCGGAAGCCGGATGCGGTCTTCGCACCCGGTCGCGACCGCCTCTTGCATTTACCTATAGCCATAGGTAATGTCGCCAGCGCGGCGCACGAAGACGTGGCCCACACCGAGAGCAAAGGAACTCGACAGTGGCACAGATCTCGCCGGCGGCTAATCCGACGGCATCCCTCCGGCTCATCGACGGCTTCTCTCTGGAGATGACCGGCAAAGACGTCCCCGGTCTGCGGGAGGCCGCGCACGCCATCCCCGCGGGCACCAGGATCAACGTGACCTTCCTCGGCAACGAGGACCTTCAGATGCGGGTCGCGGCGGCGAAGGCCGTGAAGGACCTCGGGTTCACGCCGGTGCCGCACATCTCGGCGCGGCGGCTGGGGAGCCAGGCCCAGTTGGAGGAGTTCCTGGACCGGCTGCACGAGGTCGGCGCGACCGAGCACGTGTTCTGCGTCGGCGGCGACCCCGCCGAGCCCGAGGGCCCGTACCCGGACTCGTTGAGCGTGATCCGCACCGGGCTGCTGGCGGGGCACGGCGTGAAAGAGGTGTCGATCGCGGGCTACCCAGAGGGGCACCCGGACATCGCGGGCGACGTGCTGTGGCGGCACCTGGAGGACAAGTCGGCAGCGCTGTCGGAGCAGGGCCTGGATGCGGTGATCCTGACCCAGTTCGCCTTCGACACCGACCCGGTGACGAGCTGGATCGATCAGGTCCGCGCCCGCGGGATCGCCGCGCAGATCCGGATCGGCACCCCGGGCCCGGCGGGCATCAAGCGTCTGCTCGGCTTCGCGCGCCGGTTCGGCATCGGCGCGAACGCGATGATCGTGAAGAAGTACGGGTTCTCCCTCACGAACCTGATGGGCACCGCCGGCCCGGAGCGGTTCGTGTCCGACCTGGCGTCACTGCTGGCCGAGGACCCGGCGTCCGGGGATGTCAGACTGCATTTCTACACCTTCGGCGGACTGCTCGCGACCGCCCAGTGGGCGCGCGAGTACGCCGCCGCGCAGTCCTGACCCCGGGAGCCTCTCATGACCGTCCACACCGACGCCCTCCGCGACCACGCCTGCCTCATCGTGCACGGCCCCGACCAGCCGGGCCTGGTCGCCGCGGTGACCGCGCTGGTCACCCGCAACAGCGCGAACATCGTCTCCCTCGACCAGTACTCCTCCGACCCGGCCGGCGGTCAGTTCTTCCAGCGTCTCGTGTTCCACCGCCCCGACCTGGCCGCGGCGTTCCCCGACTTGGAGGCCGACCTGGCGGACACCCTCGCCCCCTACCGGATGACCTGGCGGCTGACCGACCAGTCGGTGCCCAAGCGGATGGCGATCCTCTCCTCCACCAGCGACCACTGCCTGCTCGACCTGCTGTGGCGTCACCGCCGCGGGGAGCTGCCGGTCAGCATCCCCATGGTCGTCAGCAACCACACCAACACCGCGGAGGACGTCCGCTCCTTCGGCATCCCGTTCTTCCACGTGCCCTCCCAGACCGGCCCGGACAAGTCCGCGTCCGAGGCGGAGATCCTGGGCCTGCTGGCCGGCAACGTCGACTTCGTCGTCCTGGCCCGCTACATGCAGATCCTCTCCGCCGACTTCATCGACGGGGTCGGGGTGCCCGTCATCAACATCCACCACTCCTTCCTGCCGGCCTTCATCGGCGCCGCCCCCTACCGCAAGGCCAAGGAGCGCGGCGTGAAGCTCATCGGCGCGACCAGCCACTACGTCACCACCGACCTCGACGAAGGCCCCATCATCGAGCAGGACGTCGCCCGCGTCACCCACGCCGACACCGCCGCCGACCTCCAGCGCCGCGGCGCCGACGTCGAACGCGCCGTGCTGTCCCGCGCCGTGCTCTGGCACGCCCAGGACCGCGTCATCCGCGACGGCAACCACACCATCGTTTTCTAAACGCCCCGGCGCACGCCCGGGCACCATCCCTGAGAGGACAGAGAGGTTCACATCATGGCCAGCAACCTGCAGCAGCTGCTCGATTCGACAAACCCGGTCGAGCTCCTGCGGAACTCCCAGATCGGCTCCTACATCTATCCGGTCGTGCCCGCCGACTTCCAGAACTGGATCAAGGAGCAGAAGGCCTGGCGCGACACCGCCGTGCTCTACGACCAGTCGCACCACATGGACAACGTGTTCCTGAAGGGGTCGGACGCGATCCGGCTCATCGGCGACACCGCGATCAACTCGGTCGCGAACTTCGCGGTGGACAAGGCGAAGCAGTACGTGCCGACGACCTCGCAGGGCTACGTCATCGGCGACGGCATCCTGTTCCGGGAGGCCGAGGACGAGTACGTGTACGTCGGCCGGGCGCCGGCATCCAACTGGCTGCTGTACCACGGCGAGACCGGCGGCTACACGAACCTCGACATCTCGGTCGACCGCCGCTCGCCGTCCCGCCCATACGGGCACGCCGTGCGGCGCCAGTACTACCGCTTCCAGATCCAGGGGCCGAACGCGTGGGCCGTGATCGAGAAGCTCAACGGCGGACCGCTCGAGAAGCTCGGCTTCTTCAACATGTCGACCATGACGATCGCCGGCCGGCAGGTGCGGACGCTGCGCCATGGCATGGCGGGCGCCCCCGGCCTCGAGGTGTGGGGGCCGTACGAGGAGCACGACGCCATCCGCGACGCGATCGTCGAGACCGGTGCGGAGTTCGGCCTGGTGCCGGTGGGCTCGCGGGCGTACCCCTCGAACACGCTGGAGTCGGGCTGGATCCCCTCCCCGCTGCCGGCGATCTACACCGGCGAGGCGGAGCGCGGCTACCGCGAGTGGCTGGGCGTCGACAGCTACGAGGCCACCGGGACCCTGGCCGGGTCGTTCGTCTCCGATGACATCGAGGACTACTACCTGACCCCGTGGGAGCTCGGCTACGGCTCCTTCGTGAAGTTCGACCACGACTTCATCGGCCGCGACGCCCTGGAGAAGATCGACCCCGCCACCCAGCGACGCAAGGTCACCCTCGCCTGGGACG
>JASGDW010000024.1:0-11044 GCA_047606965.1 Microbacterium sp. | reverse complement strand
GACGCAGGACGACATCGACGCGGGTGAGATCACGAACACGGCGGTCGCGACCGGCACCGACCCGAGCGAGGAGACCGTCACCTCGAACGAGGATGACGCCGAGGTGACGGCCGAGCAGTCGCCTGAGCTGACGCTGGTCAAGACCGCGGACGTCGAGACGGTGACCGCCGCGGGTGACACGATCACCTACACCTTCACGGTGACCAACTCGGGCAACGTGACCGTCGACACCGTCGCGGTCAGCGAGACGGCGTTCAGCGGCTCCGGCACCCTGTCCGACGTCGAGTGCGACGCCACGTCGCTCGCCTCGGGAGAGTCGACGGACTGCACGGCGACGTACACGGTGACCCAGGCCGACATCGATGCGGGTGAGATCACGAACACGGCCGTGGCGACCGGCACCGACCCCAACGCGGCCACGGTGACCTCGAACGAGGACGACGCGGTCGTCACCGCGACGGAGTCCGCGGCGCTGACGCTCGTGAAGTCGGCCGATGTGGCGACCATCGACGCCGTGGGCGACACGATCACGTACACCTTCACGGTGACCAACTCCGGCAACGTGACGGTCGACACCGTCGCGATCGACGAGACCTCGTTCTCCGGCACGGGCGAGCTGTCGGCGATCACCTGTGCGGCAACCACGCTGGCTCCCGAGGAGTCGACCTCCTGCACCGCGACCTACACGGTGACCCAGGACGACATCGACGCGGGCGAGATCACGAACACGGCGGTCGCGACCGGCACCGACCCGAGCGACGTGACCGTCACCTCGAACGAGGACGACGCCGAGGTGATCGCGGACCAGAGCGCCTCGCTGTCGCTCGTGAAGTCGGCGGACGTGGAGACGGTGGACGCCGTGGGTGACACGGTGACCTACACCTTCACGGTGACCAACACCGGCAACGTGACGGTCGACGACATCGCGATCGGCGAGACGGCGTTCAGCGGTTCGGGCACGCTGTCCGACATCGAGTGCGACGCGACCACGCTGGCGCCGGCCGAGTCGACCGACTGCACCGCGACCTACACCGTGACGCAGGACGACATCGACGCGGGCGAGATCACGAACACGGCCGTCGCGACGGGAACCGACCCGAGTGAGGAGACCGTCACCTCGAACGAGGACGACGCGGTCGTGACGGCGGACCAGTCCCCGGCGCTGACGCTCGTGAAGACCGCCGATGTGGAGACCGTCGACGAGGCCGGTGACACGGTGACCTACACCTTCACGGTGACCAACTCCGGCAACGTGACGGTGAGCGACATCGCGATCAGCGAGACGGCGTTCAGCGGCACCGGAACCCTGTCCGACGTCGAGTGTGACGCGACGAGCTTGGCTTCGGGCGAGTCGACGGACTGCACGGCGACGTACACGGTGACGCAGGACGACGTCGACGCGGGTGAGATCACGAACACGGCGGTCGCGACGGGGACCGACCCGAACGTGGCCACGGTGACCTCGAACGAGGACGACGCGGTCGTGACGGCCGAGCAGTCGCCCGAGCTGTCGCTCGTGAAGTCGGCGGACGTCGCCGCGGTGACCGCCGCGGGCGACGCGGTGACCTACACCTTCGCGGTGACCAACACGGGCAACGTGACGGTGACCGGCCTCGCGATCAGCGAGACCGCGTTCAGCGGCTCGGGCACGCTCTCGGACATCGAGTGCGACGCCACGACCCTGGCGCCGGGCGAGTCGACGGACTGCACGGCGACGTACACGGTGACGCAGGACGACATCGACGCGGGTGAGATCACGAACACGGCGGTCGCGACCGGCACCGACCCGAGCGAGGGCACGGTGACCTCGAACGAGTCCGACGCGGAGATCACGGCCGACCAGACCACGGGTCTGGTGCTGGTCAAGACCGCCAGCGTCGCGACGGTGGACGAGGCCGGTGACACGATCACCTACACGTTCACGGTGACCAACGTCGGCAATGTGACGATCACGGGCCTGGCGATCGCTGAGACGGCGTTCTCGGGCACGGGCACCCTGTCCGCCATCGAGTGCGTGGCGACGACACTGGCGCCCGCCGCCTCGACCTCCTGCACCGCCACGTACACGGTGACCCAGGACGACGTCGACGCGGGTGAGATCACGAACGCCGCCGTGGCGACCGGGACCGACCCGAACGCGGCCACGGTGACCTCGAACGAGGACGACGCCGAGGTGACGGCCGAGCAGTCGCCTGAGCTGACGCTGGTCAAGACCGCGGACGCCGACACGGTCGACGCGGCCGGTGACACCATCACCTACACCTTCACGGTGACCAACACGGGCAACGTGACCGTGAGCGACATCGCGATCGACGAGACGGCGTTCAGCGGCTCGGGCACCCTGTCCGACATCGAGTGTGCGGCATCCGTCGTCGCCCCGGGCGAGTCGACCGACTGCACGGCGACGTACACGGTGACGCAGGACGACGTCGACGCGGGTGAGATCACGAACGCCGCCGTGGCGACCGGCACCGACCCGAACGGGGAGACGGTCACCTCGGAGGAGGACGACGCGGTGGTGACGGCGTCGCGGACGTCGGCGCTGTCGCTGGTCAAGTCCGCCGACGTGTCCGCGGTGGCGGCGGCCGGAGTGGTGATCACCTACACGTTCACGGTGACCAACACCGGAAACGTGACGATCACGGGCATCGCGATCAGCGAGACGGCGTTCTCCGGTTCGGGCACCCTGTCCGACATCGAGTGCACGGCCACCACGCTGGCCCCGAGCGAGTCGACCGACTGCACGGCCACCTACACGGTGACCACGGCCGATCTCAGCGCCGGCACGATCACGAACACCGCCGTCGCCACCGGCACCGACCCGGGCGAGGCCACGGTGACCTCGAACGAGGACGACGCCGAGGTGACGGCCGGATCGCTCGCCGTCACCGGCGCAGACCTGGCCGGCACGCAGATCGTGCTCATGGCCGGGCTCCTGTTCCTGCTGCTGGGCGGGGCCGCGGTCTACATCGTGCGCCGACGCCGGGTCTGAGCGGCGGTCGCACCGAGCGATGATCCCCGGGTCGCGCCGTCACATCGACGGTGCGACCCGGGGATCGTGTGTCAGGAGAACAGCCGCTGCAGACGCCGCACGCCCTCGAGCAGCGCGTCGTCGCCGAGCGCGTACGACAGGCGCAGGTAGCCGCTGGGGCCGAAGGCCTCGCCGGGGACGACCGCGACCTCGGCCTTCTCGAGGATGAGGTCGGCCAGCTCGAGCGTGGTCGTGGGGGTGACGCCGTCCCACTCGCGGCCGAGCAGGCCGGTCACGTCCGGATACACGTAGAAGGCGCCGAGCGGGTTCGGCACGGTGACGCCGGGGATCTTCGCGAGCTCGGCGACGACGAGGCGGCGGCGGCGGTCGAAGGCCTGCCGCATCCCCTCGGCGTCGTCCTGCGGACCCGACAGCGCCGCGAGCGCGGCGCGCTGGGCGATGTTGTTCACATTGCTGGTCAGGTGCGACTGCAGGTTGGCGGCCAGCGCGATGGCGTCGGCGGGGCCGACCATCCAGCCCACCCGCCAGCCCGTCATCGCGTAGGTCTTCGCGACGCCGTTGAGCAGCAGCGTCCGGTCCGCCAGAGCGGGCACGGCCTCGACGATCGAGACGGCGCGGGCGCCCTCGTAGACCAGGTTCTGGTAGATCTCGTCGGTCAGCACCCAGATCCCGTGGGCGAGCGCCCACTCGCCGATGGCCCGGGTCTCCTCCGCCGTGTAGACCGCGCCGGTGGGGTTCGAGGGCGAGACGAACACGAGCACCGCGGTGCGGTCGGTGCGGGCGGCCTCGAGCTGGTCGACGGTGACCTTGTACTCCTGCTCGGCACCGGCGAAGACCTCGACCGGGACGCCGTCGGCCAGCCGGATCGCCTCCGGATACGTCGTCCAGTAGGGGGCGGGCAGCAGCACCTCGTCCCCGGGGTTCACGACCGTCTGGAACGCCTGGTAGACCGCCTGCTTCCCGCCGTTGGTGACGACGACCTGGGCGGGGGAGACCTCCAGGCCCGAGTCGCGCAGCGTCTTGGCGGCGATCGCCTCGCGCAGCGCCGGGAGCCCCGCGGCGGGCGTGTAGCGGAAGTTCGCGGGGTCGCGCAACGCCTCGGCGGCGGCATCCACAGCGAACTGCGGCGTGGCGAAGTCGGGCTCACCGGCGGCGTAGGAGATCACGGGCCGCCCGGCGGCCTGCAACGCCTTCGCCTTGGCGTCGACCTTGAGCGTCGCCGACTCGGCGATGGCGGACAGCTTGCGGGACAGGGGAGCGCGTTCGGTCACCCTCCGAGCGTAGCCGGGGCGGGCGGGCGCGGTCTGTGGAACGATGACAGGATGCGGGGAATCGGCCTGTGGGCGCTCGACGGCATCGCCGAGGTCGTCCCGGGCGACGATCTCGCGACGGTGATCGGCGACGCGATCGAGGCGGACGCCGACGGCCTCCGCGACGGCGACGTGCTCGTGGTCACGAGCAAGATCGTGTCGAAGGCGGAGGGACGCATCGCCGCCGCCGCCGACCGGGAGGACGCCGTCGCCGCCGAGACGGTGCGCGTGGTCGCGACCCGCGGCGCCACGCGCATCGTGGAGAACCGCCTGGGCATCGTCGGCGCGGCGGCGGGCGTCGACGCCTCGAACACCCCCGAGGGCACCGTGCTGCTGCTGCCCGTCGACCCGGACGCGTCGGCCCGCGCGCTGTGCGCGGCGCTGCGGCGGCGGTTCGGCGTACGCGTGGGCGTGATCGTCAGCGACACCCTCGGTCGCGCCTGGCGGGTGGGACAGACCGACATCGCGATCGGCGCCGCCGGCGTCCGCGTCGTCGACGATCTGCGGGGCACGACGGACGCGCAGGGCCGGCCGCTCGCGGCGACGGTGCCGGTCGTCGCCGACGAGCTCGCCGCCGCCGCCGACCTCGTCAAGGGGAAGGCGACCGGACGCCCGGTCGCGGTGGTCCGCGGTGCGGGGCGCCTGGTCGCGGAGGCCGTCGATACGCCGGGGGCGCGGACGCTGCCCCGCAGCGGTGCGGACGACATGTTCCGGCTCGGCACCGACGAGGCGTTCGCCGCGGGCTACGCCGCGGGCGCCGCAGACCCGCGACCGGCATCCGAGGAGGGCTGATGAGCGAATACGCGGTCGTGAACCCCGCCACCGGGCAGAGGCTGGCCACCTACCCCCGCCACGGCGACGCGGACATGGCGCAGAAGGTCCGGGCGGCGGATGCGGCCTACCGCCGCTGGCGCGAGCGCCCCGTCCCGGAGCGGGCCGCGCTGATCCGCCGCGTCGCAGAGCTGCACCGCGAGCGACGCGACGAGCTGGCGGCGATCGTCGTGCGCGAGATGGGCAAGCCGCTCGCGGCGGCCGAGGCGGAGGTCGACTTCGCCGCCGAGATCACCGAGTTCTACGCCGACAACGCCGAGCGCATCACCGCCGACCAGCCGCTAGAGATCCTCGGCTCGGGCACCGCGGTCATCCGCAGGGCGCCGCTGGGGGTTCTGCTGGGCATCATGCCGTGGAACTTCCCCTACTATCAGGTGGCGCGCTTCGCCGCGCCGAACCTCGTGCTGGGCAACACGATCCTGCTCAAGCCTGCGCCGCAGTGCCCCGAGTCGGCGGCGGCGATCGAGGCGCTCCACCGCGACGCCGGCCTGCCCGAGGGCGTCTACGCCGACCTGCGCATCAGCGACGAGCAGTGCGCGGCGGTGATCGCCGACCCGCGCGTGCAGGGCGTGTCGGTCACCGGCTCGGAGCGCGCCGGCGCCGCCGTGGCCGAGGTCGCCGGGCGCAACCTGAAGAAGGTCGCGCTCGAGCTCGGCGGCTCGGACCCGTTCATCCTGCTGTCCACCGACGACCTCGACGCGACCGTCGCGGCGGCGGTGGCCGGCCGCATGGACAACAACGGCCAGTCCTGCAACGCGCCCAAGCGGTTCGTCGTCGTCGGTGCGCTGTACGAGCCGTTCCTCGAGAGGTTCGCCGCCGCGATGGCGGCCCAGAGGATGGGCGACCCGTTCGCCGAGGGCGTCGACCTCGGGCCGCTGTCCTCGCTCGCCGCCGCCGAGCGCCTCGCCGCGCAGGTCGACACGGCCGTCGCGCAGGGGGCGACGCTGGTGACCGGCGGCGCTCGGGACGGCGCGTTCTATCCGCCGACGGTGCTCGCCGACGTGACGCCCGAGATGGACGTGTACCGCGAGGAGCTGTTCGGTCCGGCCGCCGTCGTCTACCGGGCACAGGACGAGGCGGACGCCGTGCGCATCGCCAACGACACCGGCTTCGGGCTCGGCTCCTACGTGTTCACGACCGATCCCGCCCAGGCGGAGCGGGTGGCCGACCTCGTCGACGCGGGCATGGTGTACGTGAACTGCGTTCTCGCCGACTCGCCGGAGCTGCCCTTCGGCGGGGTGAAGCGCTCCGGCACGTCACGGGAGATGGGACTGCTCGCGGCCGACGAGTTCGTCAACAGGAAGCTCGTCCGCATCGCGGGCTGACCCGCCGCGGGCGCGGGCCGAGCGCATTCGCCACCGCCGGGGGCATGCCGTACACTGTAACGAGCAGTCCAAAACTGCATTCTTTCGCCGTGCCCGCGATCGGGAATCCCCCACCACGTTCACGGCTGGAGTGCGGGCTGTGAGGCCGTTCAGGTCTCTAGGGCGGTAGCTCAATTGGCAGAGCAGCGGTCTCCAAAACCGCAGGTTGCAGGTTCGATTCCTGTCCGCCCTGCGCGTCAGCGCATGCTGGCACACGTCAAGTGATTCAGGTGGGTTCATGGTCCAGGACGCCTCGAGGGGCGAAGCCGTCGCCTTCGGCGGCGGCGCGCGTGAGAAGAAGCCGAACGTCTTCGCACGCATCGTCGTCTTCATCCGTCAGGTCGTCGCGGAGCTCCGCAAGGTTGTCACGCCGACCCGCAAGGAGCTGCTGAAGTTCACCGCGGTCGTGCTGGGCTTCGTCCTGGTGATGATGGCCCTGGTCTACGGCCTCGACACCCTGTTCGTCTGGTTCACGACGGTGGTCTTCGGCACCCCGGTGACCGCGGCCTGACGTCGCTGGCGCATCACGAACGAGAGAAGTAGCACGTGTCTGAGAAATATCACGACGACGTCGACTGGGCCACCGCGGCCGAGCAGTCCAGCGAGGACGACGAGGCGCAGGAGGGCGACATCCTCGCCGCTCAGGAGCGTGGCTCCGAGCCCGCCGAGCACCTCGCCGTGCACATCGAGGACGAAGACGACGACACGGACGACAGCGAGGACATCGACATCGACGACCCGGAGGCAGACGCCATCGTGAACGACGCGCTCGAGATCGACGAGACCAGTGAGGTGGAGGCCGCCGCGGAGGTGCTGGGCGAATCCCTCGCCGAAGAGGCCGCCGAGCGCGCCGCCGCCGCGGCCGACGAGGTCGCCCCCTACGACGGGCCGGACGTCAACGGCGAGCCCGACGAGCCGGCGGTCGCCTCCGAGGACGCCGACCTCGACCCGTACGAGGCGTTCCGCGCCGAGCTGCGCGAGCTTCCGGGCAAGTGGTACGTCATCCACTCCTATGCCGGCTTCGAGCGCAAGGTGAAGGCCAACATCGAGCAGCGCAAGTCGACGCTCGAGGTCGAGGAGGACATCTACCAGATCGAGGTCCCCATGGAGGACGTCGTCGAGATCAAGAACGGGCAGCGCAAGATGGTCACGCGCGTCCGGATCCCGGGCTACGTGCTCGTGCGCATGGAGCTCAACGAGGACACCTGGTCGGTCGTGCGTCACACGCCGGGCGTCACCGGGTTCGTCGGCAACGCCCACAATCCGACCCCGTTGCGCTTCGAAGAGGCCTTCACCATGCTGAAGTCGCTCGTGCAGGTCGCCGAGCCGGCACCGGCGAAGACGGGCGGTGCCAAGGGCGCCCCGGCGGCCGCGCGCGTCATCCCCGCCGAGGTCGACTACGAGATCGGCGAGACCATCACGATCAAGGAGGGCTCGTTCGCCGGTCTTCCCGGCACCATCAGCGAGATCAAGCCGGAGAGCGGCAAGCTCACCGTCCTCGTCTCGCTGTTCGAGCGCGAGACCCCCGTCGAGCTGTCGTTCGATCAGGTCACCAAGCTGTAGGCACGCGCCTCTCGCGGCGCCCAGAGCCTGCGGCGACGCTCCCAGTGGACGCATAGCCGGTAGCTGGCGATGTTTCAGCGCAGACGCAGCCTGCGCTATCGTGGCCGGGAACGTGCCGGCGGGGATGCCGGTCCGTCCGCGGCCCACCGAGAGGTCCCCTCATGAACCACGGATCCGATCGCGACACCCGGTCGGCGAGCCTCCGGATCGGGGCGATCGCCGTCGTGGCGGCGGCAGCGCTCGCGCTGGCGGCGTGCACCGCCGACGGCTCTGACGACGAGACGGCCACGGCGACCACCTCCGCCACGGCGTCGGCCTCGGCGACCGCCACCACGAGCACCACCGTGGCCGACGTCGTCACCGCGGCCGACGCGTTCCTCGCGACGCTGTCCACGGACCAGCAGTCGGAGGTGCTCCTCGACTTCGACGAGGCCAACGCCACCGCCTGGTCCAACCTGCCGTGCGGCGCGCAGTGCCGCGTCGGCGTCGAGTTCTCGACGCTGAGCGATACGCAGATCACCGCGGCCGAGGCCGTGCTGCAAGCGGCGCTGGGGACGAGCGACGACACCGGGTTCCAGCAGACGATGGAGATCCTGCTGGCCGACGACGAGCTGAACACGCTCCAGGGCAGCGGCGGCGCGGGCCAGGGCGGCGCCTACTCGTCCGGCAACTACTTCTTCGCCCTGCTCGGTGAGCCGTCCACGACCGGCACGTGGCAGCTGCACTTCGGCGGGCACCACCTCGCGGTGAACATCACCTACGTCGACGGGGCGGTGGCGGGCATCAGCCCGTTCTTCATCGGCGTCGAGCCCAAGACCTGGACCGCCGACGACGGCACGACCTACGCGCCGCTGGACGCCATGAAGGACGCCGTCTACGCCGCGATCACCTCGCTCGACTCCACTCAGCTGGCCACCGCCAAGCTCTCGGAGTCGTTCACCGACGTGCTGCTCGGGCCGGACGAGGACGGCGCCTTCCCGACCACGAAATCGGGCATCCGCGTCGGCGATCTCAGCGACGACCAGAAGGTGCTCGTGCTCGACGCCATCTCGCAGTGGGTCTCCATCTCCGACGACGCCACCGCCGAGGACCTGCTCTCGGTCTACGAGTCCGAGCTGGACGACACCTACCTGTCCTACTCCGGCACCACCGACCTGACCGCGCAGGGCGACTACGTCCGGATCGACGGTCCGAGCGTGTGGATCGAGTTCGTCTGCCAGAACGGCGTCGTGGTGCAGGACCAGATCCACTACCACACCGTCTACCGCGACCACACCCGCGACTACGGCGGCCAGCTGAGCTTCTGATGCATGTCGCCACGCCGCGTCGCCGGGGCCTTCTGGCCCTGGTCGGCGGCATCGTGTTCCTCGGCGCCTTCGCCTCGGGTGCGCCGGCCGCCCAGGCGCACCCGATGCCGTACTCGGTGGTCACGCTCGATGTGCACGACGACAGCGTGGACGCGACCCTCGAGCTGCCCTTCGACGACCTGCGGCTGGCCACCGGCTTCACGATCGACTCCGACTCCGTGCTCGGCTCGGAACGCGACGCGCTCGAGGCCTACGTCCTCCAGCACGTCAATCCGACCAGTGATGACGGGGCGGCGTGGACCGTCGAGGTCGCCGACATCTCCACCTCGGACGCGGAGCAGACGTACACCGGCGTGTATCAGGAGCTCATCGTGCACCTCACGATGACCCCGCCCGCCGGCGGCAGCACCCGGTCGTTCGTGTTCGACGACGATGTGATCATCCATCAGGTGATCACGCACAAGATCCTGGTGACCGTCGGCGAGGACTGGTCCGCCGGCTCCGTCGACGGCGAGTCGCAGCAGCTGGGGATCATCCAGGTCGACACCGCCACGGGCGAGATCGCGCCGCTGCAGGTGGAGCTCGGCGAGGGCAGCCTGTGGAACGGCTTCGTGGCGATGGTGAGCCTCGGCGGCAACCACATCCTCGAGGGCACCGATCACCTGCTGTTCCTGCTCGTGCTTCTGCTGCCCGCGCCGCTGATGGCCTGGGGCGGGCGCTGGCGCAGACCCGCCACGCTGAGGAAGTCGACGCTGCGGATCGTGTCGATCACCGCGGCGTTCACCGTCGGGCATTCCGTCACCCTCGCGGTCAGCGTGCTGACGCATCTCGACATCCCCGCGAAGCCCGTCGAGTCGCTGATCGCCGTCAGCATCCTGGTCGGCGCCGCGCACGCGATCCGACCGCTGTTCCCCGGCAAGGAGGCCGTCGTCGCCGGCCTGTTCGGTCTGGTCCACGGGATGGCGTTCTCTTTCACCCTGGCCGAGCTGGGACTGTCCGACACCCAGCTGGTGGTGAGCCTGTTCGGTTTCAACCTCGGCATCGAGCTGCTGCAGCTGGCCGTGGTGATCGTGGTGCTGCCGGCGCTGATCGTCCTGTCGCGCTGGCGCGGCTACCGGGCGCTGCGCATCGGCGTCGCCGCGGTCGCGGGCGTCTGCGCGATCGGCTGGCTGTTCGCACGTCTCGGGGTGGCGAACCCGCTGGCCACCGTGGCCGACAGCCTCAGCGCCTACGGGGGCTGGGCCGTGCTGGGCCTGTGGGTCCTCGCCGCGGGCGTGCTGCTGGTGCGGGCGGGCGCGAAGAAGGCCCCGCCGTCCGCGGACGCCGACGACGGCGCCTCACAGGATGCCGAGTCGATGGCCCGCGCCGACATGTCGTAGAATCGACAGGTTGCGGACTTCCGCAGCCCGTCCACACCACCTCCGACCGCCACCCGGCGGGTCGTTGTCGTGGGAGAGCGCCTCGTGCGCACGAAAGGAAGAAGAATGGCACCGAAGAAGAAGGTGACCGGCCTGATCAAGCTCCAGATCAACGCCGGCGCCGCCAACCCGGCGCCGCCGATCGGCCCCGCGCTCGGTCAGCATGGCGTCAACATCATGGAGTTCTGCAAGGCGTACAACGCCGCGACCGAGTCGCAGCGCGGCAACGTCATCCCCGTGGAGATCACCGTCTACGAGG
>JASGDW010000023.1:0-6187 GCA_047606965.1 Microbacterium sp. | reverse complement strand
GCCGCGGGGCACGTCAGCTCGCGGCGCAGGCCCGGTCGCGGCGCCCACGCCCCGGCGAGGCCCGCGGCCGCCGGTGTCGTCCTCGCCAAGCCCCCGATCCGCAAGCTCGCCCGCGACCTGGGGGTCGACCTGTCCGAGGTCAGCCCCACCGGTGCGAACGGCGAGGTCACCCGGGAGGACGTCCTGACCCGCGCCTCGCAGGCGCAGGTGTTCCGCAACCTGCAGACGCCGGAGTGGCCCGAGGTGCGGGAGGAGACGATCCCGGTCGCGCCCGCGGTGGCCGCCTCCGTCGTCCCGCCGCCCGCGCAGGGACCCGCGATGGCCGGCACCCTGCCGCGCGTGGCGCCGGCCCCCGCCGGCGAGCGGGAGGAGACGATCCCGGTCAAGGGCGTGCGCAAGGCCACTGCGACTGCGATGGTCGGCTCCGCCTACAGCGCCCCGCACGTGTCGGTGTGGACGGACGTCGACGCGACCCGCACCATGGAGCTCGTCAAGCGCCTGAAGGCCTCGCCCGACTTCGCCGACGTCAAGGTGTCGCCGCTTTTGATCATGGCCCGTGCCGTCATCTGGGCGGTGCGGCGCACGCCGATGATCAACGCGGCGTGGATCGACAACGAGGACGGCGGCGCCGAGATCCGCGTGCGCCACTTCGTGAACCTCGGCATCGCGGCCGCGACCCCGCGCGGCCTGCTGGTGCCGAACATCAAGGACGCGCAGAGCCTCAGCACGCGCGAGCTCGCCAGGGCGCTGGAGCAGCTCACCGTCACCGCGCGCTCGGGCAAGACCCCGCCGGCTGACCAGCAGGGCGGCACGATCACGATCACCAACATCGGCGTGTTCGGGATGGATGCCGGCACCCCGATCATCAACCCGGGCGAGTCCGGCATCATCGCGATGGGCGCGATCCGGCAGAAGCCGTGGGTCGTGGACGGCGAGGTGCGCCCGCGCTGGGTCACGACGGTGTCCGGGTCGTTCGACCATCGCGTCATCGACGGCGACGGCATGAGCCGCTTCGTCGCCGACGTGGCGTCGGTGCTCGAGGAGCCGGCGCTGCTGCTGGATTGAGACGACGCACTCGATTTGAGAACGATTCTCAATACTCGTACGATGGGGGCATGTCCCGAATCCGACCGTTCCTTCTCGTGCCCGTGCTCGGCGCGGCTGCCGCCCTCGCCCTCGCCGGCTGCTCGTCCGCGTCCACGTCCTCCGCGTCCGACGACGCTACGATCACTGTCGTGGCATCCACCGACGTCTACGGACAGATCGCCGAGACCGTCGGCGGCGATCACGTCGAGGTGACGTCGTTGATCTCGTCCTACAGTCAGGACCCGCACGACTACGAGGCCAGCGCGGCCGATCAGCTCACGGTCAAGAACGCGCAGCTGCTCATCGAGAACGGCGGCGGCTACGACCCGTTCATCGACTCCCTCGCCGAGGCGGCCGGCTCGAGCGCCCCGGTGATCTACGCCGTCGAGTCCTCGTCGGAGTGGACCGGCGACGACCCCGCGGACGCCGTCGAGGGCTTCAACGAGCATGTGTTCTACGACCCGACCACCATCGCGAAGGTCGCCGAGGAGATCGCGACCCAGCTCGGCGCCATCGACCCGGACGACGCCGAGGTGTTCACCGCCAACGCCGCGCAGTTCGCCGACGACCTCGACTCCTCGGTGCAGCCCATCCTCGACGAGATCGCGGCGTCCTACTCCGGCGACGAGATCTTCGTGACCGAGCCCGTGCCACTGTATCTGGCGGAGGCGGGCGGCCTGGTCAACGTCACCCCGTCCGAGTTCAGCGAGGCCGTGGAGGAGGGCGACGACGTGGCGCCGGCCACTCTGCTGGAGGCGACCGATCTCATCGGCAGCGGCGACGTGAAGATCGTGTTCGTCAACGCGCAGGCGGCGGGAGCCGAGACCACGACGGTCGAGGACGCCGCCAGCGCGGCGGGAGTCCCGGTGATCAAGGCGTCCGAGCTGCTGCCCGACGGCGACACCTACGTGTCGTGGATGACCGACATGGCCACTCAGATCAAGGACGCCCTCGCTCAGTGACCCATGGTTCCAGGCCGCTCACCATCGTGTCCGCCGCGCTCCGGCGCGGCGGACACGAGCTGTGGAGCGGCCTGGATCTGGAGGTCGCGCCCGGAGAGCTGATCGCCGTGCTCGGCCCCAGCGGCGCGGGAAAGACCACGCTGCTGCGGGCCATCCTGGGTCTGGAGCGCCTGAGCTCCGGGCGCATCGAGGCGCTCGGCGAGCCCGTGCGCAAGGCCGGGAACCGTCGCATCGGCTACGTCCCGCAGCAGCGGCCCCTGCCCCGGTACACGGCGTTGAGGGGTCGGGACCTGGTGACGCTCGGCGTCGACGGCCACCGCTTCGGCCTCCCGCTTCCGCGGCGGGGCGAGCGGGAGCGTGTCGGAGAGCTGATCGACGCGGTCGGCGCGCGGGAGTTCGCCGATCGCCCGGTCGGTCTGCTCTCCGGCGGCGAGCAGCAGCGGCTGCGCGTCGGCCAGGCTCTCGCCGACGACCCGGGGCTGCTGCTGTGCGACGAGCCGCTGACCAGCCTCGACCTGGCCAATCAGCAGGCGGTCGTCGGCCTCATCGATCGTCACCGGCGCGCGCGCGGCGCGGGGGTGCTGCTGGTGACGCACGACATCAACCCGGTGCTGGGCATCGTCGACCGCATCCTGTATCTGGCCGGCGGGCGCTTCACCCTCGGCACGCCCGACGAGGTGCTCACCTCGCGCACCCTCAGCGAGCTGTACGGCGTCCCCGTGTTCGTGCTGCGCGCGGGCGACCGGCTGGTCGTGGTCGGCGCACCGGATGCCGACGCCACCCACCACCATCACGAGCACGAGGCCGAGGAATGAGCTGGTCGGACATCGGCGACGCGCTCTTCGGAGGCGTGTCTCAGTACGGCGCGATCCTGGCCCTGGTGCAGAACTCGGTGTGGGCCGGGGCCGTGCTCGGCGTCGTCGGGGGCCTCATCGGCGTGTTCGTCATACAGCGGGACATGGCGTTCGCGGTGCACGGGATCAGCGAGATGTCGTTCGCGGGCGCGGCCGCGGCGCTGCTGTTCGGGGTGGACGCGGTCACCGGCTCGATCGTCGGCTCGCTGGTCGCGGCGGGCCTGATCGGCTGGCTGGGTGCGCGGGCGCGGGATCGGAACTCGATCATCGGCGTGCTGATGCCGTTCGGCCTGGGCCTGGGCATCCTGTTCCTCTCGCTGTACAACGGGCGCAGCGCCAACCGCTTCAGCCTGCTGACCGGGCAGATCGTGTCGGTGCAGAGCGGCCAGCTGGGGGCGTTGATCGTCATCGGCGTGCTCGTGCTCGCGGGGCTGCTGCTGATCTGGCGGCCGCTGCGGTTCGACTCGCTCGACCCGCAGTCGGCGGCCGCGCGCGGAGTGCCCACCCGCTCGGTCTCGTTCGCGTTCATGCTGCTGCTGGGCCTGGTCGTCGCCGTCGCGGTGCACATCATCGGCGCGCTGCTGGTGATGGCGCTGCTGGTGACCCCCGCCGCCGCGGCGATGCGCGTGTCGACCGGGCCGCTGGCCGTGCCGCTGCTGGCGGCGCTGTTCGGCGTCGTGTCGGCGGTCGGCGGCATCCTGTTCGCCGTGGCCGGCACCCTGCCGGTGAGCCCCTACATCACGACGATCTCGTTCCTGATCTACGTCGGGTGCCGGTTGGTCGGCGCGCGTCGCGACCGTGGCACGCGCGCTCTCTGACCCCTATCGACGGAGACGAACAGGGTCGACGCGCGGCGGCGGGGCGGGGCGAGGGGCTGAGCGCGCCGTGCGCATAGCAGGCATCCGGGCGGCGCCCAGCGCCGCGCCGGTAAACTTCCCGCCATGGCTCAGCGCAACACCTGGCAGCGCGAGCGCGTCCGCGAAGAGCTGATCACCGCCCGCGGATTCGTGAGCGCCCAGACGCTCTACGCCCGGCTGCGCGAGGCGGACACCGGCATCGGCCTGGCGACCGTGTACCGTGCGCTGTCGTCGCTGACCGTCGACGGCTCCGCCGACTCCTTGCAGAGTCCCGAGGGCGAGAACCTGTTCCGCGCCTGCGAGAGCGCGCACCACCACCACCACCTGATCTGCCGCAACTGCGGGCTCACGGTCGAGATCGAGGCGTCCGAGGTCGAGGCATGGGCACAGCGCACCGCCACGCGCCACGGCTTCACGCAGGCCGAGCACGTCGTCGACATCTTCGGGCTGTGCACGCCCTGCGCGAAGGCGCAGGCCTGAGGCGTGTCCGCCCAGACCCGCTACGTCCCCAAGACCGCGAAGGTGCCGGTGCGGGGCGCGGGGGCCGCCGCGGGTCTCGGCCTCGGCGTCCTGGCGCTCGCCGTGCTGCTCGGGATCGCCGCCCTCGCCCCGCAGCTGGTGCCGGCCTCGCTCCCCGACCGGCTGCAGGACGGCATCACCCTGGCCCTCAGCGTCCTGATCGAGTCGCTGCCGTTCGTCGTTCTCGGCGTGATCGGCTCGATCCTCGTGCAGGTGTGGGTGCCGGCGGGGGCGATCGAACGGTGGATGCCGCGCCGCGCCTGGGCGCGGCGGGCCGTGCTGTCGCTGCTGGGCGTCATCGTGCCGGTGTGCGAATGCGGCAACGTGCCCTTCGCCCGCGGCCTGCTGATGCGCGGGTTCACGGTGCCCGAGACGCTCACGTTTCTCATCGCCGCGCCGATCGTGAACCCTGTCGTGGTCATCTCGACCCATCAGGCGTTCGGGTTCTCCGACGGCGTCCTGGTCGCGCGCCTGCTCGGCGGCTACGCGGTCGCGAACCTGCTCGGCTGGCTGTACAGCCGGCACCCCGACCCCGACGGCCTGCTCACCGAGCGGTTCCGGGACGCGTGCGAGCTCGTCGCCCCGGAGCACGGCGGCAGGTGGCGTCGCAGCCTCGCCCAGCTCGTCGTCGAGTTCCGGGCGGTGATGCCGGCGCTCGTGATCGGCGCGGCGCTGGCCGGAGCGGTGCAGGTGCTCGTGCCCCGCGACGCGCTGCTGGCCATCGGGTCGAACCCGGTGCTGTCGATCGTCGCGATGATGGCGCTCGCGGTCGTCGTCTCGATCTGCTCGAACGTCGACGCGTTCTTCGCGCTCTCCTTCGCCTCGACCTTCACCCCCGGGTCGATCGTCGCGTTCCTGGTGACCGGGCCCCTGGTCGACGTCAAGATGATCGCCCTGCTGCGCACCACCTTCACGGCCCGCACCATCGCCGGCGTCGCGGTGGTCGTGCTGCTGTTCTCGTTCGCGCTCGGGACGGCGGTGAACCTGATTGTCTAGATCGCAGAGCGTCCTCACCCGCTGGCTGGGGGTGGGCCTGGCCGCCTGCCTCGCCGCGGTCACGGTCGCGCTCGAGCTCACCGGCCGGATCGGTCTGTACATCAACCCGGACGCCGCGTGGTTCGCGCTGCTGATGGCGGTCGTCGCGCTGGTCGGGACGCTGCTGAGCTTCGCGCTGCCGCTGGGCGCCGAGGCGGATCACGCCCACCCGCACCCGTCGTCGCCGCCCGTGCACCCGCCCCGCCCCCACGAACAGGTTCGCCTGCGTCAAGATGTCGCAACAGGGCATGAAGCTGTGCATCTTCACGGAGACGAGCACGCGCCGAGCGCGATCGCCCGCGCGGCCGTCGCCACCGGCGGCGTGCTCGCATCGGGCCTCGTGCTGGGCATGCTCGTGCTGCCCCCGGCGTCGCTGTCGGCCCAGCTCGCCGCCTCCCGCGACACCGGCTCCGCGCCGCTGTTCTCCGGATCCGACGCGATCACCCTGGCGACCACCGGCGACACCGCGTCGTTCGGCGTGGGCGACTGGGCGAGCGTGTTCGCCACGGCGACCAACCCCGACGCCTTCGAGGGCGACGCGGTGACCCTCACCGGCTTCGTCAGCGAGACCGGGGCGGGCGGCTTCTCGCTGACCCGGCTCGTGATCACGCACTGCGTGATCGACGCGCAGCCGGCGACTGTCACGGTCGCCGCCGACACCGCCGGCCTCGGCACCGGCCAGTGGGTGACGATCTCGGGCACCGTGCGCACCGACGACGACGGCACGCTCGAGATCCTCGCCTCGCTCGTCACGACGATCGACGAGCCGTCGGACCCCTATGAGTACTGACCGCGCCGCGCCCGGCCGCCGCGTCCGCGCGCACCGACGCCGGCGGCGCGCCTACCTCGGCGCGTTCGCGGCGATCGTCGGGCT
>JASGDW010000022.1:0-8103 GCA_047606965.1 Microbacterium sp. | reverse complement strand
CTCGGAGATGCCGTGGGTGACCAGCAGGGTGGTCGCGGGCTTCTCGGTCCAGATGCGCAGCAGCTCGAGGTTGAGCTTCTGACGGGTCATGTCGTCGAGCGCGCCGAACGGCTCGTCGAACAGCAGCACCTCGGGCCGCATCACCAGCGAACGGGCGATCGACACGCGCTGCCGCATGCCGCCGGACAGCTGCGCAGGCTTGGCCTTCTCGAAACCCGTCAGGCCGACCAGGGCGATGAGCTCGTCCACATAGGCCTTGTCGACGCTCTTGCCGGCGATCTCGAACGGCAGCCGGATGTTGCTCATGACGCTGCGCCAGGGCAGCAGCGCCGAGTCCTGGAAGGCGATCCCCAGCTTGTTCTCCTTGCGGAGCTCCTTGGGGCTCTTCCCGTCGACGCGGGTCGAGCCGCTCGTGGGCTGCTCGAGGCCGGCGAGGACCCGCAGGATCGTCGACTTTCCGCATCCGGACGGTCCCAGCAGCGAGAGGAACGTGCCCTTCTCGGTGTGCAGGTTGGCGTCCTGCAGCGCCACGACGCTCTTGCGCCCGCTGGTGAAGACCTTGTTCAAGTCGGTGATCTGAAGGCCGGTGCCCAGGGTGGTCCCCTGGGCACCGGGCTCGACGATGGTGTTCGTCACGTCAGTGGATGCTTTCGCTCAGGATCAACCTGCGTAGTCGATCAGATCGGGGTTGTCCGCGTAGAGCTCTTCCAGCAGCGAGGTGTCGAACAGCTGATCCGCGGTCAGGTCGATGCCGGCTTCCGCGAGGCTCGCGAGCGTCGCGTCCTTGAGGTCGTCGGAGATGGTGAACAGGCCGTTCTCCTCGGTGTCGTCGGAGACGACGAGGTCGTTCAGCTGCGCTTCGGCACCGGCGAGCGAGGTGGCAGCATCCAGGCCGAGGTCGGCGCCGTAGGTGTCGACGGCGAGGTCGGAGCAGCCCTGCGGGTCGTTGACCGCGTCGGACCAGCCCTTGATCTCGGCGGTGAGGAACGCCTTCACCTCGTCGGGGTTGTCGGCGATCATGTCGTCGGTGGCGACGAAGGTCTCGGCCACGAAGGGCAGGCCGTTGTCGGCGAAGGTCAGGTCGGTGACCTCATAGCCCTCGGCCTGGACCGTGATCGACTCGTTCGTCACGTAGGCGACGTAGCCGTCGACCTCGCCGTTGGTGAGCACCGAGGTGTCGTACTGCACCGGGACCACCGTGACGTCGCTCTCGCTCATGCCGTTGACGGCGAGGAAGGCGTCGAACAGGCCCAGGTTGGAGTCCTGGACGCCGATCTTCAGTCCCTTCATGTCCTCCGGGCTGGAGATGTCGGCGCCGTCGGCGAGCGAGAGGATCTCGAACGGGTTCTTCTGGTAGGTGGTGCCGATGATCTTCAGCGGCGCGCCCTCGTTGGCCACCGCGGTGCCGATCGAGACGGCGTCGCTGAGGCCGAAGTCGGCCGTGCCGGAGACGAGCTCCGAGACGCTCGTGGAGGGGCCCGAGACGAAGCTGACGCTGCTGAAGCCCGCATCGGTGAAGTAGCCGTTGCTGTCGGCGAAGTACTCGCCGCAGAACTCCTCGTTCTTGATCCAGCTGAGCTGGAGCGTGATGTCGCCGTATCCGGCGGACTCGTCGCTGGACGAGGTGTCGGAGGAGCTGCCGGAACAGGCGCTGAGGGCGAGCGCCGCGAGCGCGAGCGCCGAGAGGGATGCTGCAGCGCGGGCGCCACGTGAGGTGAGGATGGACATGAGCTGTGTCTCCAGATGCCGATGATGCACTCGGGTAGGGAAGTCTCCGGCCGCAGGCAGGACCCCGCGGCCGGTGACAGTCCGACGCTAGGCGATGTAGATTTCACGAACACTGGCGCGGATGTTTCGTCGCCGTTACGGTCTGCCCGGTTTCCCGGCCCGCGCGGGCGCCCGCCGTCGGCCTGCTGCTGCGGCTCCGCCCGGCTGCGGCGCGCGGGCGTGTCACAACTCCGCCTGCCAGTGCGCTCGGGCGGGGAGGACGCCCGGGTTCCCGGGCCTGTCGGCGTCCGGAGCCACGACCCGGGCGGAGTTATGACACGCCCCGGGGTGTCAGCGGGGGTGGCCGACGTGCGCGGCGTGCGCCGGCAGGTCCGTATGGACACGATGCGACGCCTCGGCCGCGAGCGGGTTGGTCGAGACGCCGCGCTCGCTGGCGAGCCTCCCTCCGACATACACCCGGGTGAGGTTGCGCAGACTCATCGACAGCACGTAGCTGCGCACCGGATGCCACAGCGGGCCGACGTCGGGGACGCGGGGGTCGACGACGACGAAGTCGGCGAACTTCCCGACCTCGAGGCTGCCGACTCGGTCGTCGACGCCGAGGATCTCGGCGCTGCCGAGCGTGTGCAGCCGCAGCGCCCGCTCCGGCGTCATCGAGAGCGGGTCCTTCGTGCGCGCCCGCTGCATGAAGATGCCGGCGCGCATGTTGCCCCACGGGTCGGACAGGTCCGTGCACGCCTGGTCGTCCAGGCCCATCCCGACCCGGATACCGAGCTCGAGCATCTCCGGCACGAGGGCGATCCCGGACGCCAGGCGGCCGTTGGACGCCGGCTGCCACGACATCGACGCCCCGCTGGCGGCGGTCTGCTCGAGGATCTCCGGGGTGGTCTGGATGTAGTGGCCGAACATCATGTCAGGGCCGAGGGCGCCTGCGTCCCGGTACAGCGCGAACTTCGACTGCTGCAGCGGCACCGCCTCGGGCGACTCGAGGAAGTGGGCCTGGTTGGTCACGCCGAACCGGCGCATCGCCTCGACCTCGATCTCGGCCGCCTCGGGGCGCGGCGACCACTGCACCTGGCCCATGATCGAGGCCCCGAGTGCGAAGTCGGGGTCGAGCGACCGGGTGTGGGCGACCTCCGCCGCGAACCGGTCGAAGATCTCGTCATCGGTGCCGGCGGTGACGTCCATGCCGATCGCGTCGACGAAGCGGATACCGGAGTCCAGGCAGCCGTCCGCCTGGCGCGTGTGGTAGTCGATGCCGCGCAGCGGCGCGTCGCCGACCCTCCTGCCGTCGACCATCGACTCCCACGCCTGCAGCGGGTCGGTGAAGTTGTAGGCGGTCGTGACGCCGTTCGCGAGGAAGTCGAGCGAGCCGTGCAGGGTGGACCAGTACATGTCCTCGGGGCTCAGCGCGCTCGTGAACCCGAGCATCGAGTCGCACCAGCCGTAGAGCGTCTCGCTCACGCCGAGGCCCCGCAGGCCGCTCGTGAACAGGTGGGAATGGCTCGACACGAAGCCCGGGGCGACGAAGGCGCCGGCGACGTCGAGCACCTCGTCAGCGGTCCGCCCGGGGTCGCCCGCGCCCAGCGCGGCGATGCGGCCGTCCTCCACGAGCAGCCAGCCCCGCTCGACGTACCCGGGATCGTCGGTGCCGGCGGGCACGGTGATGAGGCGGGCGTCGGTCACGAGCAAGCTGGGCATTCGATCCTCCGGGTCGGGCTTCGGGCCACGCTAGCCGCGTCGTGTTTCGCGCCTGCTACGCGGTCGGGCCGCGTGTCCCGCGCCTGGTGCGCTCGTCCGCACGACGTGGGTCACCCGGGGCCGACGTAACGGCCCTGGGGGCGGAACCGCAGCGGGGTGCGGGTGTACTCGTCCATCGCGTGGGCGATCCATCCCACGGTGCGCCCGATCGCGAAGATCCCGGGCCCGCTGTCGTCCGGCATCCCCGCGGACAGGGTGAGCGCGGCGAGCGCGAGATCGACGTTGGGATGCCGACCGATGCGGGCGCCGACCTCGTCGGCGACTCCGGCGACTGCATCGAGCACCGGCGCCGCTGGCCCGTAGTCGGCCAGCAGGGCGAGCAGCTCCGTCGCTCGCGGGTCCTCCGCGGTGTACATCGGCTGCCCGAATCCGGGTGCGGCGCGGCCCGTGGCGGCCACCGTCGAGGCGAGCGCCGAACGCGGGTCCTCGCCCTCGAGCACCCGCCGCAGCAGGATCGCGGCGGCATGGCTCGCGTTCCCGTGGAGGGCCGAGTCCATCGCCCCCAGCGCGGCCTGCACGCAACCGTAGACGCTCGCCCGAGCGGATGCCGCGGCTCGGGCCGCGACGGTCGAGACGGCGAGATCGTGGTCGACGAGGAGCACGAGCGCCGCATCGAGCGTGGCGACGCCGCTCGCCTCGGGGGCACGGGTCGACAGCGCGGTCCACAGGCGGCGCGCGATCGTCTCGCCTCCGGCGGCGCCGGCACCTCCGGCTTCGGCGGCGATGATGCGGCGACCCGTCGTCGCCAGGACGCCCGGGTCGAGGTCGTGGCGGAGCGGATCGTCTGCGGCGCGGGCCGCGACCGAGCGGCTCAGCCGGTCCAGCAGCGTCTCGCCCGCCGCGACGGGCGGCGACGGCGTCGACGCGGGGAAGGGCTCGAACCCGAGCCGTCCGCCCCAGAGCCACGCGGCGACCGCCTCGAAGCCCTGCTCACGCGCGAGATCGCGGGCCCGACGCCCCCGGAAGTAGAGCTCGTCGTCCTCGATGAGCGCGATGTCGGTGTCGAGCACCATGAGCGGGCGGCCGGAGGCATGGCCGGTCGCCGACAGACGTGGTCCCCCGGGCGTGCCGTTCCGCTTCGCCGCGAAGGTCTCGACCTCCAGCGGATCGAAGGTCGAGCCGGTGGCGGTGCGCTCGCGCGTCAGCAGACCCCGGGAGACGTAGGCATAGAGCGACTCGAGCTTGATCCCGAGCCGCGCGGCCGTCTCCTCGGCGGTGAGCCGCGGCAGGTGGTCCGTCATCCGCCTCCTGACATTGACTCGATCAACGTTGACCAGCCTATCGATCCGGTTCAAGACTGGCTCGCATCAGGAGAGGAAGGCGGACACCGTGCCCATCGACCACGACCGCATGGACGACACCCTCATCGATGTGCCGCGCGGCCTCGGGAACGTCGCCGTGACGACGACCTCGATCGGCGATGTGCACGGCATCGAGGGCTACTACCAGTACCGGCAGTACGACGCCGTCGAGCTCGCCCACACCGCGAGCCTGGAGGCGGTCTGGCATCTGTTCCTTCACGGCCGACTGCCGTCGGAGAGGGATGCCGACGACTTCCGTGACGAGGTCGCGGCCCTCCTCGCCGTTCTTCCCGTCGATGCGTTGGTCGCCCAGGTAGCCGCGCAGCCGACGGTCGACGCGGTCCACGCGCTCAAGGCTGCGTGGCCGCTCGCCGCCGCCCGGCTCGGCTCGCGTCCGGTGTACGACCTCGATCCGGACGAGCGCCGTCGCGACGCACTCGCCCTGACCGCGATGGCGCCGGCGTTCGTCGCGGCGCTCTGGCGCCGCCAGACGGGGCGGACGCCGCTCCCGCCGTCGCCGGATCGCGGTCTCGTCGCGAACTACCTCCATGGACTCACCGACCAGGTGCCCACGCTCGAGCAGGAGCGGGCGCTCACCGCCTACCTGATCGCCGTCATCGACCACGGACTGAACGCGTCCACCTTCACGGCGAGGGTGATCGCCTCGACCGGCGCCGACATCGCCTCGGCGCTCGCCGGTGCGCTCGGCTCCCTCTCCGGCCCGCTCCATGGCGGTGCGCCCTCTCGCGTGCTCGACTCGCTCGACCGGATCGACGGCGAGGCCGACATCGAGCGGTGGATCCGTGCCGAGCTGGCCGCCGGACGCAAGCTCATGGGATTCGGTCACGCCGTCTACCGCACCGTCGACCCCCGCTCCCAGCTGCTCAGGTCGATCGCGACCTCGCTCGGCGGAGACCGCATCGAGATCGCCCTCGCCTTCGAACGGGCCGCGGAACGGCTGCTCGCCGAGGCGAAGCCCGGGCGAGCCCTGCACGCCAATGTCGAGTTCTACGCGTCGGTGGTCATGGAGCGCGTCGGGGTGCCGCGCGAGCTGTTCACCGCGACCTTCGCGCTCGCGCGGACGATCGGCTGGGCGGCTCACGTGCTCGAACAGGCCGAGGATCCGAAGATCTTCCGCCCCTCCGCACGTTATGTCGGCCCGGCCGTGCGCTGACGCATCGCCCGCGCCGGTCGCTGCCAGGCCGCGATTCCGAGGAGATCCGGCATCCTGAGGAGGAAGATCCCCCGATCCGCCCGCGGCGACCCGGATCTCCTCAGGATCGGGAGACGCTCGCGGGCGCAGGAGCCTCAGGATCGGGAGAGGCCCGGGATCGTGAGCGGCCCGGGGCACGAGATCGCGAGAGCCTCAGGCGCGGTCGGCGGCAAGCTGCAGCACCGACTCGGCGAGCGCGCGGATGCCGAGGGCCACGTCGGCGGCGGACACGGCCTCATCGGGGTGGTGGCTGATGCCGTCGGGGTTGCGCAGGAACAGCATCCCGACGTCCGTGACCGCGCCGATCGACATGCCGTCGTGCCCGGCCAGGCTGAACAGCGTCTCGGGCTGCCCGGATCCGGGCAGGGTCGAGCGGATGCCCTCGCGCACCACGTCCTGCAGCAGCGGCGCGCACATGACGGCCGGCGCGTTGTGCACCTCGCGGGCGTGCCAGCGCAGGTGCCGGCGCCCCATGATCGCGTCGAGCTCGCGGGAGAGCTCGTCCCACACCCGGTCGCGTTCGCCGTCGAACTCGCCGCGCAGGTCGAGGGAGAACCGCGCCTGGCCCGGCACGACGTTCACCGCGCCCGGGAACGCCTCGAGCTGCCCGACCGTGCCGATGATGTGGTGCTCGGCGGCACAGATCCGCTCGACCGCGAGCGCGGCCTCGCTCGCCCCCAGCAGTGCGTCTCGGCGCATGTCGTAGGGGGTGCCGCCGGCGTGCCGGGCCTCCCCCTCGACGACGAGCTGGAAGCGGCGTGCCGCCGCGATCGAGCTGACGACCGCGAGCGCCTCGCCTCGCCGGTCCAGCTCCGGGCCCTGCTCGATGTGCGCCTCCAGGTACCCGACGAGCTCGTCGGGGCGGCGGGCCGCCTCGCCCACGCGGGCCGGGTCGAGCCCGAACTCCAGGAAGGCCTGGCGCAGCGACGTGCCGTCGGCGTCGGTCAGCGCCCACCATTCGTCGTTCCAGAGCCCGGCGACGGCGGAGGATCCCAGCAGCGCCTTGCCGAAGCGGGCGCCCTCCTCGTCCGAGAACGCCATGACCTCGAGGGCGAACGGCAACGGCACGCCGTAGCGGCCGTCGGCGGTCGGCGCGCGCAGCAGCCGGGCGACCTCGAACGCCATGAGCACCCCGACGATCCCGTCGAATCGGCCGGCGTCGCGCACCGTGTCCAGGTGCGAGCCGATCATGAGCGCCGGGGCCTCGGGCTCGAGCCCGTCGCCGAGCAGGCGCTCGAGTCGGCCGAGCTGGTTGCCGGCGGCGTCCTGCCGGGTGCGCATGCCGAGCTCGCGCATCCACTCCGCGGCGAGGCGGTTCACCCGGGCGTGCTCGGGAGACAGGTAGATGCGCTCGATGCCGCCGGGGGTCGCACTGACCCGGGCGAGCTCGTCGCACCGGGCCATGACCCGGCGCGCGGCCGCCGCGATACGGTCGGGCGAGACGCCGGTCAGCAGCGGCATCAGGGCGCCGCCCGATATATGCCCGATGCGGCATCCACCCCTCCGCCGGCCGGGACCGCCACCCCGAAACGGCGCAGCACGGCCTCCAGCGCGGCCAGCGTCGTCAGGACGGCGTCCTTGCGCGCGTTGTATCCCATCGTGCCGATGCGCCAGACGCGGCCGTGGAGCGGACCGAAGGAGGTGCCGATCTCGATGCCGAAGTCGTCCAGCAGCGCGGCGCGAGCCGCATCGCCGGGAACACCCTCCGGGATCTCCACCGCGACGACGTTGGCCATCTTGTGCGCCCTGTCGCCGAAGACCGTCATACCCAGGCCCTCCACGCCGGCGAGCATGGCCCGGCCCGCGAGCTCGTGCCGGGCGATGACGGCGTCGCGGCCTTCGAGCAGCAGCACACGGGCGCACTCCCGGGCGGCGTAGAGCATGCTGGTGGCCTCGGTGTGGTGGTTCAGACGCCGCGGCCCCCAGTAGTCGAGGATCATGCCCAGGTCGAAGTAGTTCGAACGGATGAAGTCCTCGGCGTCCGCGTCGCCGGCCTCGCGGATGCCCGCCTCGACCTTCCCCCGCGAGCGGATGACCGCCACCGCCTTCTCGCTGAGGGTGATCGGCGACGACCCGCTGGGGCCGCCGAGGCACTTCTGG
>JASGDW010000021.1:0-3389 GCA_047606965.1 Microbacterium sp. | reverse complement strand
GTCGCGCAGGGCGTCCGCATGCGCGCCGACAGCGGTCACCGGCGGGCTCCCGGGTGGTCGCGGCCCCGGCCTCGCGGGCGCTCGTCGCGTTCACGCGCACGTTCGCCCGGCACGAGCGCAGGGCCGGGGAGGAGGCGCTGGGCGGGCTGGCCGCCGCGGCGGATCGGGTCCAGCGGTGCTCCCGCACCCTGGACGGACTGGCCGCGGACGTCGAGGCCGGGCTCTGACGGCATTCGTCTCCCTCTCACGTTCCTCCCCGCGCCGCCGGTGACGGGGTGCCGGCGCGGCGGCGCGGGGAGGAGGTGGCTCATCGGTGTCGCTCGGATCTCGACGGACTCAGTCGATCGAGATGCTGGTGTCGATGAACTCGTTCGTGTAGAGGTCCTCCGGATCTATCTCCGTCCCCTCCGGAAGGGTTCCCTGCGCCTCCAGCAGCGGCACGAAGGTGTCGACGATCTCCTGCATCCGGTCGGGGTCGAACTGGCCGAACACGCCCGAGGCGGGGTCGTCGACGGCCAGGCCGTCGGAGACCTGCGTCTGCGCCGAGTAGTCGGCGACGCCCTCGGAGTACACCCATCCGGTGTCGTAGGCCTCGGCGAGCTCGACGATCAGCTCGTTGGTCTCGGTCGGGTCGTTCAGGTAGTCGATCTGCGACTGCTGCATGATCGGCACCAGCTTCTCCAGGCAGGGGGTGAGCTCCTCGAGCTTGTCCGCGCGCACGGCGAGGGGCTCGGGGTAGATGTTGTAGCCGATGTCCGAGAGCAGCTGGTAGTCGACCGGCTTGTCCCACTCCGCGATCTCGTTCTCGTAGATGTAGGGCTCGGCGGTGGCGAACCCCTGCTGCAGCAGCGACGGGTCGGCGACGAACCGGGCCGAGGTGCTGTCGTAGGAGGTGTCCGACTTCGCCGGGTCGAGCCCGACGGTCTCCTCCAGGAGCGCGGGGACGATGTCGCCCGAGGTGAGCACGGTCGCGCCTTCCGCGATGACGTCGGCGATGGTCGTCGCGTCCGGGTAGGTGTCCGGGTCCCACATCAGGATCTGCGGGCTGTAGGTCAGCTGCGAGGTGACCGCGATGGTCGGCTGGTCGGCGTAGGACGAGATCGCCTGGTCGGTGTTGACGGCCCCGAGGGTGATCGAGTCGTCCAGGTACATGAGGGTCGACACCGACTGGTAGGAGTAGGTCGGCCCGCCGGGGCGGACCTGCACGTCCACGCCGGTGTCGACGCCCTGGGCCACGAGGGAGCCGGTGACGGTGTTGCCCTCCTCGTCGATCGTGTAGTCGGATCCGACGAGCGCGTACATGGCGCCGTGCTCGGCCTCCGGCTCCCAGTCCTGCTGCAGCACGACCGTGGCGGGGCAGACGTCGGAGAGGTCCAGGGCGCTGCCGGCCTCGGCCGCCGGCAGACCGGAGTCGGACGTCTCGGACGTCTCGGTGGCGCCGGCACTGCAGGAGGTGAGCCCCAGCAGCGCGGCTGCTGCGGCGGCGATGATCGCTGTGCGGGTTCGTTTCATTCGGTGCTCCTCGGGGTGTGGGTGTGGGTGATGCAGGTCACTTTCCGGCGCGTCCGTACCATCGGCCGACGATGGCGCGGTCGATCACCGCGAAGAGCGTGAAGACGAGTACCCCGAAGACCGCCGTGAGGGTGATCGCCGTGAGCAGCCCGTCCATCTGGAGCCTCGTGGTGTAGGTGCGCAGCAGGCCGCCGATGCCGACGGGACCCTGCTGGAAGTAGAAGTCACCGACGATCGCGCCGATGACCGACAGTCCCGCGACGTTGCGCAGGCCCGTGAAGATCGCCGGCACCGCGGCGGGGAACTGCAGCTTCGCGAGCCGCTGCATCCGGGTGGCCTTGTTGAGCGTGAACAGGTCGTGGGCCTGCGGACTGGCCGACTGCAGCCCGAACAGGGTGTTGGAGATCATCGGGAACACCGCGACGATCACGCAGACGATGACCCGCGAGGGGATGCCGTAGGAGAACCAGATGCCGATCAGCGGCACGAGCGCGAGGATCGGGATGGTCTGCAGGATGACCGCGTAGGGGTAGAGGATGCGCTCGGCCCAGGGCGTGAGCGACATGACGGTCGCCCAGCCGATGCCGATGACGATCGCGAACAGGATGCCGAGCAGCGCGACCTCGGCGGTGAGTCCGAGGGCGGACAGCATCGGCCCGATCAGGTTCGCGTTGGAGAACGCGCTCGGATACACCTCGTGCGGCGGCGGCAGCAGGAACTGCCGGCTCTCCGGCAGCACCAGATAGCTGACGGCGTACCAGCCGGCGAGGATGCCGCCCAGCGCCGCGAGCACCGGCCAGGTGCGCGACCAGGCGACGCGGAGGCGGTGGCCGCGTTCCCCCCGGGCGGCGGGGGCGGGCTCCGGCGGGAGCGACACGCCGGGGTCGGCGAGGTCCCGATCGACGACGGTCACGAGTGCTCTCCCAGCGCCGCCGAGACGCGGCCGGCGATGGCGCCGAACTCCGGCGCGTAGCGCAGCTCGGCCGGCCTCGGATACGACCAGGGCACCGGGATGTCGGCCACGATGCGGCCGGGCCGCCCGCTCATCACGACGACGCGGCTGGAGAGGTAGACGGCTTCCGAGACGGAGTGGGTGATGAACATGGCGGCGAAGCCCTTCAGCTGGAAGAGTCGTTGCAGCTCGGTCTGCATCCGCAGCCGGGTGATCTCGTCGAGCGCCCCGAACGGCTCGTCGAACAGGGCCAGCTGGGGCTCGGCGACCAGCGCCCGGGCGATCGAGACCCGCATCCGCATGCCGCCCGACAGGGCTCGCGGATGCTGCTTCTCGAAGCCGTCGAGCCCGACCAGCGCGAGCGCCTCGGCGGCGCGTGTGCGCCGCTCGGGGCCGGGCACGTGGGCGAGCTCGCCGACGAGCTCGACGTTGCGCTGGGCGGAGCGCCATTCGAGCAGAGTGGGCTCCTGGAAGACGAAGCTGGTGACGTCGGCGCGGTTGTCGACCTCTCCGGCGCTGACCGGATCGAGCGCCGCCGCGAGTCGCAGGAGCGTGGACTTGCCGCATCCGGACGGGCCGACGACCGAGACGAACTCGCCCGCGGCAACCTCGAGCGAGACGTCGGTGAGGGCGACCGTGCCGGTGTCGAACCGTTTGTCGACCCGGTCGAAGCGGAGGGTGTGGCCGGTCGCTTCGGATGCGGCGACCGGAGCGGTCTGGACGATGCTGCTCATCGGCGGGTCTCCTCGGGAGCGGGCGGGCAGAAGGCGGCGGTCACCATGCCACCGCCGGGGAGGGGGCGGACACGACGTCGACCTGGGTGCGCCGGGTCGCCACCACGCGGCCGGCGCGGATGACGACGCGGTCCGGAGCCCGCTCGGCGACGGCCTCGGCGACCGAGCGCGCCCGCACCAGCAGCACGTCC
>JASGDW010000020.1:0-16137 GCA_047606965.1 Microbacterium sp. | reverse complement strand
TGCTGAGGGCGCCGCACGGCACGAACCGTCTGTCCGGCGCCCGGGCGCGGCAGACACGCGTGATGAGAACAAGGACGAGGAGCATACGATGCCGCAGACCGACAAGAACGCGCCCACGGCGCTCACGGGAGCACAGGCGATCGCCGCCGTCATCGCCGAGCAGGAGCATCCCCTGGTGCTCGGGATGCCCGGGGGCTACACCATGAACATCTGGGACGCGCTCTACGATCAGCGCGACCGCGTCGAGACGCGCCTGGTGCGCCAGGAGTCCATCGCGACCGTGATGGCCGAGGCGACGGGTCGACTCACCGGCAGACCTGCGTTCGTCATCGCTCAGGGTGCCTGGGTGCTCGGGAATGCGGGCGTCGGGATCATGGAGGCGCACCTGGGCGCCTCCCCGGTCGTGATCCTCATCGACGCCACCGACGGCGGGGCGTACTCCCATCTGGGCCCCTACCAAGCCGGGCACGGCGGGTACGGCGCATACGACCTCTCGGCAGCCATGACCGCGATCTCCAAGCGCACCTTCGTCGCGCGGGACGCCGCGCAGGCTCTGCAACTGACGCAGCTCGCCATCAAACACGCGACGACCGGCGAGCCCGGTCCGGTCGTCGTGATCTTCGAGCGCCGCGCCCTCGTCCAGCGCCTCGACCCCCGCACGCAGCCGCCCACCTACATCGAACGCAGCTATGCGGTGCCGTCGACGCCACCCGCCGCCGCCGACGCGATCTTCCGCGCCGCCGAGCTGATCCGTGCCAGCGCGCGGCCCGTCATCATCGCGGGCAACGGCGTGCGCCTGTCTCAGGCAGAAACTCAGCTCGCGTCATTCGCCGAGGCGACGGGCATTCCGGTCTCGACCACGCCCGCAGGCAAGGGCGTGTTCGATGAGCGAGGAGACCTCGCCGCCGGCGTGATCGGGCCGTTCGGGCATGAAACCGGGAACGCAACCGTCGGCCAGGCCGACCTCATCCTCGCCGTCGGCACGAAGCTCGGCGCGACCGACACTCTCAACGAGCATCCCGAACTCATCGACGTCGGCCGGCAGAGGCTGGTCCAGATCGACCTCGAACCGCTCAACGCCTCCTGGACGTTCCCCGCCGACCACGTGATCATCGGCGACGCCGCGGATGCACTCGGCCGCCTCCGCGCCGCGCTGGAGGGTTTCGTCGT
Organism: Microbacterium sp.; assembly: GCA_047606965.1. Classification (GTDB taxonomy): domain Bacteria; phylum Actinomycetota; class Actinomycetes; order Actinomycetales; family Microbacteriaceae; genus Microbacterium. Next base: position 14,967 of record JASGDW010000020.1, on the reverse strand, counting down.
CGACGGCCGGACACGGGTGGCCGAGGTCCGCGTCAGGCATCCATACTTCGACCGACCGTCCGTCTCCGAGGCATCCGATCTCAGCGCGCGGGATGTGGTGGCCGAGCTCTCGCGTCTGTCGCCCGAGCGCACCGTGCTCACCTGCGATGCCGGCGAGAACCGTCTGTTCGTGCTGCGTGAGTTCGCGTCCAAAGCCGGCGGAACGGTGCTCCAACCCAACGGTGGCGGCGGCATGGGGTATGCGATCCCGGCCGCGATGGCTGCGGCGATGGCGAAGCCCGAGCACCGTGCGATCGCCGTCTGCGGCGACGGCGGGTTCTCGATGTCGCTGCACAGCCTCATCTCGGCGGTCGAACTGCAGCTGACCCTGACCGTGGTGGTGCTGAACAACGCCGTGCTCGGCTGGGTCTACAACGGCCAGCGCGGCAGGTACATCGCCTCAGAGCTCGTCTCCTTCGACTACGACAGGATCGCCGCCGCGATCGGTGCGTACGCGGTCGCCGTCGCGACACTCGACGAAGCACGGGAAGAGATCGCCGCCGCGCTCGATCGCCCGGGTGTGTCGGTGATCGTGGCGGACGTCCGCAAGGACGATCGGTATCAGGACGTCATGTCGCCGCTGAATCGTGACGATGTCTACGCGGTCCCGGAGAACCGCTGAGACGCTTCGCCATTCGAGCCGAGCAACCCATCACGACCGCCGAGGAGAGCACCCCAGATGACCGTCCCTTGTATCGCGCTGAACGATGGATCCCTCATACCGCAGCTGGGTTTCGGGACCTATTTGATCCCACCCGAGGAGACCGAGCGGGCCGTCCTTGACGCCTTCGAGATCGGATTCCGCCACATCGACACCGCCGCCGTCTACGCCAACGAGGCCGGTGTCGGTGCGGCGATCGCCGCGAGCGGCATCCCTCGTGACGAACTGTATGTCACCACGAAGCTCTGGAACGATCGCCATGTCGGAGAAGAGCCAGCAGCCGCGCTCCGCGAGAGCCTGGACGCACTCGGGCTCGAGTCGGTCGATCTCTACCTCGTGCACTGGCCCATGCCGCGCGAAGACCGCTATGTGCACGCGTGGGAGAAGCTGATCGAGCTCAGGGAGACGGGGCTGACACGCAGCATCGGAGTGTCGAACTTCCTCGTGCCGCACCTGGATCGACTGCTGGACGCCACCGGCGTCGTGCCAGCTGTCAACCAGGTGGAGATGCATCCCGCGTATCAGCAACGTCCGGTGGTGGAGTGGGCGTGCCGCCGTGGGACGCGCATGGAAGCGTGGGCCCCGCTGGGGCAGGGCAGGTATCCCCTGCTGGCGCATCCCGCGGTCGTCGCGGCAGCCGAGGCGCACTCCGTGTCACCGGCGCAGGCGGTCATCCGCTGGCATATCCAGCGCAGCACGATCGTGTTTCCGAAGTCGACGCGCGTCGAACGGATGCGGGAGAACTTCGACGTCTTCTCTTTCGAGCTCGCCGACCGGGAGATGGCCGCGATCACGGCGATCGACCCTGGGGACGGCTCCGGGCGTGTGAGCACACATCCCGACGAGATGCGATGATCTCGCAGCCCTCAGAGGCGGAGAAGCGCCTGCCCGACCTCGACGTCGGTGATCAGGGTCGTCAGCCAGCCTCCGTGCAGCACTCCGGCGATGGCTTCCACCTTCTCCATACCGCCTGCGACGCCGATGCGACGGGGGATCCCCACCAGGTCGTCGAGGTCCAGGCTCACGAGCCGCTTGTCGAACTCCGATCGGATCTGCGTGCCGTGCTTGTCGACGTAGCGCAGGCAGATGTCGCCGACCGCACCCGCCGTGCGCAACGCGTCCAGCGCACCCTCCGGCATCGCGTTGCCGCTCTCGCGGATCAGCCAGGACGGAGACATCGCGCCGATCCCCAGCAGTGCGACGCTCGCATTCCGTGCCACGTCGAGGGCCCGGCGCACGGCCGGGTCAGCCAGCAGACTGTCGCGCGCCTCGGTCGACCCGAGCATTCCCGGCGACGGGACGAGCACGGCGTCGGCGTTGGTCAATGTCGCCAACCGCAGCAGAATGCGGTGCCCGGACGACTGTGCCCGCGGGGTCCCGTATCCTCCGGACAACTGCGCGATCGTGCCGACGGTGCACCCGGGCGGGGGTCGCAACTGCTCGATCACCGACACCAGGGTCGAGCTCCACGCGCTGATCGTGATGCAGCGTTCGCCGTGGATCGTCCTCTCGAGGTACCGTGCCGCCGCCTGACCCAGCGTGGGGATGGTGTCGCCGGTCCCGGGGTCGGCGATCACGACGTCGTCCAGACCGAAGCGCTCCCTGAGCTGCTCTTCAAGATCGAGGTGGGCCCCCTCGGGTGGCAGCACGATCGTCTGCACGACGCCGACCTCGACGGCTCGCGCCAGCAGGCGCGAGACACGAGCACTCGACAGATGCAGGCTGCGGGCGATGTCGGCCTGCTTGACGCCCTGCTCGTGGTAGAGCCTTGCGACGCGCACGAGCAGGCGTACATCGTCAGAGGGGGTCGGCGTGCCGGCCCGTGACCACGTTCTCGATCCACGCCCAGGCGAGGTGCTCATCTTCGATGCCGGTCCTTTCGCGCGACACCGTGCGCATGGGTTGTGGTTTTTCAATCAGTGCCGCGTAGAAAATCAATACCCGTTAGCGTAGGGCCCGTCGGCGCCGGACGCAATCACCGCGCCGAGATCACCGGACGGGCTCAGCCCTTGGACGCCAACTACTGAGGAGAACCGATGCTGGCAAACATGCACGACATGCTCGAAGACGCCCGACGCAACCACTATGCGATCGGCTGCATCAACACGCCGACCTTCGACCTGCTGCGCGGGATCGTCGGCGCGGCGGAGGATGTCGGCACGCCCATCGTCATCGACCACGCCGAGGTGCACGACTACACGATGCCGATCGAGCCCATTGCGCCGCAGATGGTGGACTTCGCGCGGCGCGCATCCGTCCCCGTCGCCCTGCACGTCGACCATGGGGTCAGCTACAACTTCATCATGCGATGCATCCGTGTCGGCTTCACGTCGGTCATGTACGATCTGTCTTCCGCCCCGTTCGAAGAGAACGTCGCCCGGCTCAAGGAGTTCACGGCGATGGCACACGAGGCGGGTCTCACGGTCGAGGCCGAGCTGGGCGAGATGACATCCTCCGGCAACGACACCCACGGTGGCTCCGGTGCTCCCGCCGACCTCCGCGACACATTCACCGACCCCGACCTCGCCCGGCGATTCGCCGAGGAGACCCGCGTGGATGCGCTCGCCGTATGCTTCGGCACGGTGCACGGGCTGTACGTGAAGGAGCCTCAGCTCGACATCGACCACCTCAAGGCGCTGCGGGCCGCGGTCCCCGAGGAGACCTCGCTGGTCATGCACGGCTCGTCCGGTGTCGCGCCGGACCAGATGACGGCGGCCATCAACAACGGTGTGACGAAGGTCAACTACTACTCTTACCTCTCCGCTGGCGCGACGCAGTTCACTAAGGAGTTGATCCAGAAGACCGAGGATCCGGTGTTCTACGAGTACATCACCGAGTCCACCACGGCGTACATCCGCGATCATGTGCGCAACATCCTCGGCATCCTCACCAACGGCGTGAACCCGACGATCCCGTCGCGGCCTGCGACGACGGTCTTCACGCGCGGAAGCTGATTGTGGGCGACGAGAGCTTCCGCAAGGCGCTGCGCGCCGAGCTCGTCGAACTCGGCGTCGCGCCGCCCGCATCGAAACAGGACCTGTTCGTCCATATGGCCGAGATGCTGAAACGCAACCGTAGGATCGAACAGGTCCCGCCCTTCCTCGAGGCGCTGGAACACCGCGAGACGCAGGGCTCGACGTACATGGGAGACGGCCTGGCGATCCCGCACGGGCAGTCCTCGACGGTCCGGGAACCGTCAGTCGCCTACCTGCGGCTCGCGCAGCCGATGGCGTACGAGTCGAACGGTGAGGTCGGCGATGTCGAGCACGCGTTCATGCTTGCGGTCCCGGAGGGTGCAGCGAACGACCATCTGCAGGCGCTCGCGTTCCTCGCTCGGGCACTGGTCGATCCGGTGGTCCGTGCCGCTCTCGACGCTGCGGCGACTCCTGAGGAGGTCGTCGCGGCGTTCGATGCCCCGACCGATGTATAGGTTGAGCGGGCCCGTTCAGGATCGCTAGAAGAGGCGATCGATTTCGAGGCGCACGCGTGGGTGCTGACCCCGGCTGGCGCCGCGGTTTCGACCACGGGTGACGGGATCGTCGGCTTCGGGATGGCGATCGGCTGGTGCCCGTTCTCCACCGAGCCCCCGCCCGTAGGCTGACGGGGTGGACCCGGGGACCGAGCGCTGCGCGCCGGTCCACCCCGTGTCGGTGCCGACCGGGCCGCGGTTCGCCCGCGGCATCCGCTCAGCCCGGCTCGAGCTGGACGCGGCCCAGCAGGCCGCCGTCGACGCGCTGTCCCGGCCCGCGCGGCACGGCTTCTACCTCTGGGGGTCGGTCGGTCGCGGCAAGACCCTGCTCGCGGAGCGGTGGTTCCAGGCGGCTCCCACCCGGCGCAAGCGGCGCTTCCACTTCCACTCCTTCTTCCGGGCGCTGCAGGGGGAGGTCTTCGGGGGCGGGGGAGTGCCCGGCGCCCTGGCGCGGATCATGGGGTCGGCGCGCGTCGTGCTGTTCGACGAGTTCCACGTGCACGACGTGGCGGACGGGATCTACCTCTCCCTCGCGCTGCGGTGGCTGCGCGAGAACGACGTGCTCGTGATCGCCACCTCGAACTATGCTCCCGCCGATCTGCTGCCCGACCCCGCCCATCACGACACGTTCGCCCCCGCGATCGCGCTCATCGAGACGTCGTTCGAGGTCGTCCCCCTCGGCGAAGGCCGCGACTACCGTCGACAGCCCGCCGTGCGCGCGCTGCCGGCACGGTACGTCGCCCCGGGCGCGCGGGGATTCGCCGGCGGGGGGTGGACGGTGACCGCCCAGGACGCTCCCGCCGCCGGGCTCGTGCTCGACGCCGGCGGCATCCCCCTGCCCGCCCTCTCGGTGAACGGCGAGGAGGCCGTCCTCGCCTTCGCCGACCTGTGCGAGCGGCCCGTCGGGGCGGGGGAGTACCTGTGGCTGGCCGCGTCCTTTCCCCGCGTCGTCGTGCGCGGGATGCCGGATCCCGCCGCCCTCGGCCGCGACGCCGCCGCCCGCTTCGCGACCCTCGTCGACGTGCTGCACGACCACGGGTCCGAGCTGCGGGTGGAGTCGGCGGGGCCGCCGGAACGGCTCTCGGCCGGCCGCGAGGCCCCACGGGACGTCGCGCGGGCGGCCAGCCGGCTGCTGACGCTGCCGGTCACGCGCCCCTGACGATATCTGTCATCGGTCGGGAATGAGCGAGCGTTCGAGGCGGTTTGCTGATGGCATGAGCAGAGACATCTCCATCTTCGGCGGCACCGGATACGCGGGCGGGAACATCGCGCGCGAAGCGGCGGGGCGCGGTCATGCGGTCACCTCGTACAGTCGCGGCGGCGCCCCCGACGAGCCCGTCGCCGGCGTCGTCTACGAGACCGGCAGCCTGACCGACGGCGAGCTGGTGGCGCGCGTCGCGGCCGACAGCGACGACGTGGTGATCGCCGTGCACGGCCGCGACGTCGACGGCCGCCCGCTGGTCGAGATCCTGCCCTCCCTCATCGACGCCGCGATCGCCGGCGGCGCCCGGCTGTCGTTCGTCGGCGGGGCGGGCAGCGCGCTGGTCGCCGAGGGCGGCCCGCGCCTGGTCGACACCCCCGAGTTCCGCGAGGAGTGGAAGCCCGAGGCGCTCTCGCACGCCGCCGTGCTCGAGACGCTGCGGCACGGCCCCGCCGAGCTCGACTGGTTCTACGTGTCGCCCGCCGCCCTGTTCGGCAGCTTCGCGCCCGGCGAGACGACCGGCGCCTACCGCACCGGCGGCGACCTGCTGGTCACGAAGGAGGACGGCGGCTCCGAGATCTCGGGCACCGACTTCGCGCGCGCCTTCGTCGACGAGATCGAGCAGCGCAACCATCCGCGCCAGCGCTTCACGACCGGGCACTGACCCGCCCGAAACCTGCCCGTCACGCACCGCGCGTAGCGTCGCGGGCATGTCGGTCATCCCCACCACCTACGTCGCGACGGTCGGCAGCCAGCGAGTCGAGCTGCCGATCGTCGCCGTCTCCGACGACCTGTCCATCGCGCTGATGATGGTCATCGACCACGGTGTGCGGTTCGTCGACACCGCCGGGGAGGAGCTCGCCGCCCATTTCGCCGCGGCACGACCGGAGATCGTGGTCGCACCCGCGACGCTCGGCATCCCGGTCGCGATCGCCGTCACGCGTGCGCTGGGCCTGGACGACTACGTCATCCTGCAGAAGACCCGCAAGGTGCACCTGGGCGATGCGCTCGAGGCGCCCGTGCACGCGATCACGAGCACCTCCGGGCAGGCCCTGCTGCTCGACCGGGCGCGACTGAAGGACGTCGCCGGGCGCCGGGCGCTGTTCGTGGACGACGTGATCTCCACCGGCTCGTCCTCGGGCGCCGCGCTCGCCCTGCTGGCCGAGGCGGGCGCCGAGATCGTCGGCGTCGGGGCGCTGCTGGCCGAGGGCGACGGCTGGCCGGACGCGCTCTCGGCCTACCAGGACCGGCTGTTCGCGCTCGGCCGCATCCCGCTGTTCCCGCACTGAGCGCATGCACGACCTCGTCGTCGAGAATGCGGTGATCGTCACGATGGACGCCGCGCGCTCGGTCGTGCGCGGGTGGCTCGCCGTCGACGACGGCATGGTCGCCGCCATCGGCTCCGACGTGGCGCCCGCGGCGCACGAGAGCGTCGACGCCGGCGGCGGCATCGTGCATCCCGGGTTCGTCAGCGCCCACCAGCACACGATGGACACGCTCGGCCGGGCCGGCCGGGGCGACGCGCAGGAGTTCTTCGACTGGCTCTTCGGCACCTACTACGGCACGGTGCTCGGCTACCGGCCGGCGGACGCCGCCCGCGCGGCCGGACTCGCGGCCCGCGACCTCGCGCGCGCCGGCATCACCACCGTGCTCGACTGCTGGGGCGTGGGCGAGGCCGGCTCCGAGCGTGCGCGCGGATGCCTCGCCGCCACCGCGGAGGCCGCCGCCGCGAGCGGGTTGCGGTGGATCCTCGCGCCCATGGTCTCGGACCGGCTGCCGCCGGAGTGGGCGCCGATGCTCCGCGCGGCCGGGCTCGCGCCCGAGGTGCTCGTCGCGTCGACCGCGACGGCCCTCGCGTTCGCCGCGGACGCCCTCGCGCTGCGACGCGGTCGCGTCGAGGCGTGGACCAGCGTCGAGCTGCCCGAGCTGGCCTCCGACGCGCTGCTGACGGGACTCGCGAGGCTCGCCGCCGACGCGGGACGCGGCTTCACGACGCACCTGTGCGCCTCCGCGCCCGGAGCGGTCGACGTCACCGGCGAACGCGCCGTCGCGCGCCTCGACCGTCTGGGGCTGCTGCGTCGCGGCGGCGTGGGCGCACACCTGACGCACACCGACGCGGCGGACCGGCGCGTGCTCGCCGCATCCGGGGTCGGCGCGGCGCACTGCGCGACCGCGACGATGCTCGGCGGCGGCGGTCGCAGCCCGCTCGGCGAGCTCGTCGCCGCCGGCGTGCCGGTCGGGCTGGGACTGGACAACGCGACGCTGAACGGGACCGCCGACATGGGCGCGGAGATGCGCCATGCGCTCATGTTCGACCGAGCCTGCGGCACGTCCTCGCGACGCGCCACGGCGGCCGACGTGCTCGCGCACGCCACGACCGACGGTGCCCGCGCGCTCGGCATGGCCGACCGGATCGGCTCGCTCGAGCCGGGCAAGCGGGCCGATCTGGTGCTCGTGGACACCGCCGGGTCGCACTTCGATCCCCGACGTGACCCGGTGACGGCGCTCGTGCTGCAGGCGCGGGTCGACGACATCCGCCTGGTCTGGGTGGACGGCGCGCCCGTCTACGAGCGCTGACGGGCTCAGCGGGGGCTGTCGCCGGTCGCGACCGGCAGCTCCGGATGGTTGGACCACTGGCTCCACGACCCGGGGAACACGCGCGCCTCGTAGCCGGCGAGGGTCAGCGCCACGGCCTGATGCGCGGCGGTGACGCCCGATCCGCAGTACACGCCGACCGGTGCGCCGTCGCGGGCGCCGAGCGCCGCGAAGCGCTCGCGCAGCGCGGCCGGGTCCAGGAAGCGCCCGGCGGCGTCCACGTTCTCGGTCGTCGGCGCGCTCACCGCGCCCGGGACGTGCCCGGCGCGCGGGTCGATCGGCTCGACGTCGCCGCGGTAGCGCTCGGCAGCGCGCGCGTCCAGCAGCAGGTCGGTCTCGGCGAAGGCGGAGACCTCGTCCAGCGGCAGCACCGGCAGCGCGCCGTAGGCCAGCTCGACGCGGCCGGGTGCCGGTGGCGTGCCGGCGCCCGTCTCTACCGGAAGGCCGGCGCCGGTCCACGCCCGCAGCGACCCGTCCAGGATGCGCACGTCCTCCAGGCCGGCGTAGCGCAGCAGCCACCACGCCCGCGCGCTGGACAGGTTCTTCAGGTCGTCGTAGACGACGACCGTGTCGCCCGGGTCGATGCCCCAGCGGCGCGCGGCCTCCTGGAGCGCGCCGATCGGGGGCAGCGGATGCCGCCCGTCGGCCGGATCGCCGTGCTCGGCGAGCTCGTGGTCGAGGTCGACGTAGACCGCGCCCGGGATGTGCCCCGCCTCGAACTCGGGCCGACCATCGGGGCGGTCGAGGCGCCAGCGCACGTCGAGCAGCCGCACCGGGCCGCCGTCGGGATAGCCGCCGGACTCCGTCGCGGCGCGCAACTCGTCGACGGTCGTGAGGATCTCAGCCATGTGCGTGCCCCGATCCCTCGAGCTCGCGGATGCCGGAGAGCTTGAACGCCAGCCGGCCGTGGGCGAAACCCCCGCCGGCGCGGATCGCGGTCGCCACCCAGGCGGCCTCGGCCAGCTCCGCCTTGCTCGCGCCCGCGCGGACCGCCGCCTGCGAGTGGGCGTCGATGCAGTACGTGCACTGGGTCGTCACCCCCACCGCCAGCGCGATCAGCTCGCGGTACTTCAGCGGGATCTCCCGGCCCTCGGCGGCGAAGACCGCGTTGTTGAAATCGTTGAACGACGCCAGGATGTCCGGCGTGGTCTCTTTGTAGTCGCGGGTGTAGGCGCGGTCGCCCTCGCGGTCGAAGAAGTCGGTCATATCGATCCAGCCTAGGAACCATCGCCGGGAGCGGACAACGACGGCTTTCATATAGCGACTCATCGCGGATGGCGATGGGTCCGACCGCCCGCGGCGGCGACGGCCGTCGTAGGGTTGATGACCGCGTATGACCTCCGGGTGGAGGTTCTGCGTGCTGCGCCGTATCGTCGCGGCATGCCCGAGACGCTCGACATCATCCAATTGCGCACCTTCGTCGCCATCGACGAGTGCGGCGGCTTCGGGCGGGCGGCCTCTGCGCTGCACATGAGCCAGCCCACCGTCAGCCAGCACGTGCGCTCCCTCGAGCGCCGGCTGTCGCAGCAGCTCGTCGAGCGCGACGGGCGCAAGGCGCGGTTCACCCTGGCTGGCACGAAGCTGCTGGCGGAGGCGCGCCGCATCCTGGCCGTGCACGACGAGGCCCTCGCGCGGCTGGACGTCACGCGCACCAGCACGATCGTGGTCGGCTCGACCGAGACCGCCGCCGAGCAGGTGCTGCCGGAGCTGCTGCGCTGCCTGCACGCGGCCTACCCCGAGCGGCAGGTGCAGTTCCACATCGACCGGTCGACGCAGATGACGGAGGCCGTCGCCAAGGGCACGATCGATCTGGCCATCGTGCTCGACACCGGGCAGACGATCTCCGGCCCCGAGGTCGGCAGCCTGCCCCTGAACTGGTACGCCTCGCCCGGGTGGACGCCGCCCGCCGCCGACGAGGCGGTGCCGCTGGTCGCGTACGTCGAGCCCTGCGGGATGCGTCAACGCGCGCTCGGCGAGCTGACAGCGCGCGGCCGTCGCGTCGAGATCGCGGCCGAGTCGGGGTCGCTGGAGGGCGTGATCGCCGCCGCTCGCGCCGGGCTCGGCATCGCGGTGCTGCCCAGCGCCGGCAAGGCCCCTGCGGGCCTCGTCGCGCGCCACGACTTCCCCGACCTGGGGCAGATCTTCGTGCGCCTGATCACCCGTCGCGGCCTCGACCCCGACGTGGAGGCGGCGGCGCTGGGCGCGCTCGACGGTTTCTTCGCCGTGCACGGCTACGTGCACGCCGTCTCGGCCTAGGAAGGCCGTTCATGCCCGTCGAGTTCGTGCACTCCTTCCTGCAGGCCATCAGCGCCAAAGGCGACGGGGTGCGGCGCAAGTCGATCGACCCGGCCCGCGCCGACCGCTACGCCCGGGCACTGGACGAGTGGGACTTCGACTACACCCTGCTGGGGTACAGCTCGGACGGCTCGGACCCCTTCGTGGTCGCCTCCCGGGTGCTCGCCCGCACCGAGCGGCTCAAGACGGTCGTGGCGCTGCGCCCCAACATCACGCATCCGACCGTGGCGGCCCAGGCGCTGGCGACCCTGGACCAGCTCGGCGGCGGTCGCACGATCGTGCACGTCATCTCCGGCGGCAGCGACGCGGAGCAGCGTCGTCAGGGCGACTACCTCGACAAGACGCGACGGTATGCGCGCTCGGCGGAGTACATCGAGCTGCTGCGCCGCGTGTGGGCCGAGGACGAGCCGTTCTCCCACCACGGCGAGTTCTACCGGTTCGAGGACTTCGGCCCCGGCTCGCAGCCGGTCTCCGGGGCGCCGCTGCCGATCTCGATCGGCGGGGCCTCGGACGACGCGTTCCGCGTGGGCGCCGCGCACGCCGACGTGTTCACGCTGTGGGGTGAGCCGCTGGCCGAGACCGCGGCCCAGATCGCGAGGGTGCGCGCCCTCGCCGCCGAGGCGGGGCGGGACCCCGGCTCGATCCGGTTCTGGGTGACGTTCCGCCCGGTCGTCGCCGACACCGAGGAGCTCGCCTGGCGTCGGGCCGAACGTCTGGTCGCGGGCGCGGCCGGACGGTTCATCCCCGGAAACGGCGATCCGCGCACCAACGAGGGGTCGCTGCGGCTGGAGCGGCTCGCCGCGCGCGCCGAGCGTCACGACCGCAACCTGTGGATCCCCCGGGCGATCGCGGGTCGCGGGGGCGCGTCGTCCCTCCTGGTCGGCACCCCGGACACGATCGCCGACACGATCCTCGACTACGTGGCCCTCGGCGCCGATCTCATCAGCCTGCCGAGCGTCGGCGACCTCGACGAGGCCGTCGACACCGGCCGCTACATCATCCCGCGGGTGCGCGAACGGCTGGCGGCCCGCGCGGCCTGAGGGCGCCGGCGGGCTTCCGCGCTCGCACGGGCCGCGGCGCCTTCTCTCAGACGGTGTCGGGCGCCGCGAGGAGGACCTCGCGGGGCGGACTCGAGGCCGCGATCCGCTGGCCGAGGCGGGGGAGGACCGCCGGCTTGTTCGGCTGGTCGATGAGGACGTCGACCAGTGCGGAGGCGTCCAGGACGATCACGTGCCGAACTCCTCCCGGACCTCGTCCAGGAGGGCGGCGGATCTCGGCGTACAGCGCATCCGGCACGGAGACGCTGACCTTGGGCATACCCCCAATGTGCCTCACACGATCGTCCGCGGGACGTGCCGCGGGCGGCGAAACATCCCGAAATGTGTCGGAACATCGCTTAACACCGTTCCGGCCCGGCTCTGCGAGCCGGAACGGGCCGTGCGCGGACATTCGCGAGATTCCGCGGAACGTCTGCCGACTCGCGCACAGCCATCCGCATTCGCGATGGCTTTCTATCCGCCGTGTCAGTTGGACGTCGCCTCCGCGCCGCCCATAGCGTCACGGCCAGGCGCCCGACCGACCGGCGTCCTGACCATGAAAGGGGCGATGCCATGACTGTGGAGTTCATCAGCCTGAGCTACACGAACCCGTCGAACGAGCTGCATCCCCTCCCGAACGCCCAGATCGACACGGACTTCTTCATCCGCTACGCGCGGGCCGTGGAGGACGCGGGCTTCGACTACACCCTGCAGCCGTACACCTCGGCGTCCTTCGACCCCTTCGTCACCGGCGCGACGCTCGCCCAGCACACCGATCGGGTGAAGCCGATCATCGCGCTGCGGCCCAACAACATCCACCCGACGTACGCGGCCAAGACCCTCGCGACCCTCGACCAGGTCAGCGGCGGCCGCGCCGTGGTGCATTTCATCTCCGGCGGCAACGACGCCGAGCAGGCCCGCGAGGGCGACTACCTGACGAAGCAGCAGCGCTACGCGCGCACCGAGGAGTACATCCGCATCCTCCGCCGCGCCTGGGAGTCGGACGAGCCCTTCGACTGGGACGGCGAGCACTACCGGTTCACCGGCTACGCGAACGGCGTGCGACCGGTGCACGGGACGATCCCGGTGTCGGTGGGCGGCTCCTCCGACGAGGCGTACCGCGTGGGCGGGGCGCTCGGCGACATCTTCGGGCTGTGGGGCGAGCCGCTGGCCGAGACGCAGGAGCAGATCGACCGGATCCACGCGGCGGCGGACGCGGCGGGCCGCGCCGACCGGCCGCGGATCTGGGTGACGTTCCGGCCGATCATCGCCCCCACCGAGGAACTGGCGTGGGAGAAGGCGGCGAGGGTGCTCGACGCGCTCAAGCGCAACGTCGCCGCCGGCGCCGGCGGCCGCTCCTGGACGACGGAGCGCTACACGCAGCCGCCGCAGAACACGGGGTCGCAGCGGCTGCTGGAGATCGCCGCCCGCGGCGAGGTGCAGGACCGGGCGCTGTGGACGGTGCCGGCCGCGGTCACCAACGCCGGCGGCGCCTCCACCGCGCTGGTCGGCACGCCGGAGACGGTCGCCGCGGCGATCCTCGACTACGTGGACCTGGGCGCGGAGCTCGTCTCGATCCGCGGCTACGACAACCTCAACGACGTCATCGACTACGGCCGCCACCTGCTGCCGCTGATCCGTCAGGAGCTCGCCCACCGCGAGGCGACCGGCCGGCGCGGCGAGGTCGTGCGCCAGGAGCCGCTGGCGGTGGGCGGATGAGGCGAGCCGGACGGGCCGCCGCCACGTCGTCATCCGGCGCCCGGGCATGACCTCCCGGGATGCCGCCCCCGCCTCGCAGAACGGGCGGGAGGCCGAACGCGGCGCGCGGCGGCATCCCGTGCCGGCGATCGATCCGAGGCGTGCCTTCGCCGGGTGAGAGCGACCCGGAACGCCTTCCGCCGGCGACGTCCTCGACGCGCCTTCCCCTGTCCGCTCCCTCGTCCCCTCGGCGGTGGCGCACCCCTGCTCGCCGCCCTTGCATCACAGCGTCCCTTCCCCTCCACCGAAAGGCAGTCACATGAGAACAAGAAGACGTCCGCGGTCCCTCATCGCCCTCGGCCTCGCCGCAGCGCTGGGCCTGCTCGCCGGCTGCGGCTCCGCCGCGACCGGCGACTCCGATGCCGAGGCGACCCCCGTCTCCGGAGGAACCTACGTCCACGCCCTCGAAGGGGAGCCGGGCTGCCTCGACCCGGCCCAGCAGCGCTATCACGTCGCACTCAATGTCGCACGCCAGACGGTCGACTCGCTGGTGGACCAGGATCCGGAGACCGGTGAGATCGTGCCGTGGATCGCCGACTCCTGGCAGGTCTCCGACGACGCGCAGACCTTCACGTTCCATGTGCGCGACGGCGCGACGTTCGCCGACGGGACCGTGATCGATGCGGCCGCGGTGAAGGCGAACTTCGATCGCATCGCGGCGCTCGGCACGGTCGCTGTCGGCGCCAACCCCATCATCCAGGGATACGTGGGCACCACCGTCGTCGACGACGCCACCGTGCAGATCGACTTCGACCGGCCGAACGTGCAGTTCCTGCAGGGCGTGTCGGGAGCCTGGTTCGGCCTCATCTCGGTGGCGGACACCCAGCGCAGCGCGGAGGAGCTGTGCTCCGGCGACTACGTCGGGTCGGGACCGTTCGTGTTCTCCAGCTACACGCCGCAGAAGGAGGTCGTGCTGACCAAGCGCGTCGGCTACGACACGCCGTCCTCCCTCGCCGACCATGACGGCGACGCCTACGTCGACGAGCTGAAGTTCCTCATCGTGACCGAGGCCTCGGTGCGCGCGGGCTCTGTGCAGTCCGGCGAGGTCGACTCCGCGTCGGCGATCGCCAAGCAGGACCAGGCCACGCTCGCCGCGGCCGGCGACGACCTGCTCTCGGTGAAGATCCCGGGTCTGACCGAGTCGGTCATCGTGAACCAGGAGAGCTGGCTCGCCGACGACGAGCCCGTGCGTCAGGCGCTCAAGTACGCGATCAACAGCCAGGAGATCGTCGACACGATCTACGGCGACAGCTACAGCAGCCGGATCGGGCTGCTCGGCTCGAGCACGCCGTACGCATCCGACTTCAGCGACGACCTGGCCTTCGACCTCGACAAGGCCATACAGCTCCTCGAGGACGACGGCTGGGTGCTCGGCGACGACGGGATCCGGGTCAAGGACGGGCAACGTCTCGAGATCGACGCATCCGGCATCAGCAGCTACGCCGACGCGGAACTGCTGCAGCAGCAGTGGAAGGCCGCCGGGATCGACGTGCCGATCGTCACCTACGACACCGCGGCGGCCACCGAGAAGCTGTCGTCCGGCGACTACGACATCCACCTGTGGACGATGACGCGCGCCGATCCCGACCTGCTCAACGCGATCTGGAACTCGACCCGGACCTCGTTCGGCTATGCGCGGGCGGTCCCCTCCTCGCTCGACGACCTGCTGCTCGCCCAGGCGGCGGCCACCGACAGCGCCGAGCGGCAGGAGCTGGTCGACCAGATCCAGGAGTACCTCATCACCAACGCCTGGGGCTTCCCGGTCTCCGACCGTGCGTGGGTGTACGGGCTGAACCCCACGAGCCACGGGCTGCGCCTGGACGGCGAGACCAAGCTGGTGTTCTACGACGTGTGGAAGACCGCCTGACCGGACCGGAACCGCCGGCCGTGCCCCCTCCGCGGGGCACGGCCG
>JASGDW010000019.1:0-2897 GCA_047606965.1 Microbacterium sp. | reverse complement strand
CTCCGCCCGGGCGACCAGGATCTCGTGCAGATCGGGGCGCAGCGCCCCGATCGTGGCGGGCAGATAGTCGCCGCCGGTGCGCGGCGTGGGGATCTCCGCCATGACGCGGCCGTCGGCGAAGAAGAGGGTCACGGCGTTCTCGGCCTGCCCCACCGCGAGCACCTCGTCGATGACGCCGAGCTCCTTGAACACCCGCAGCGCGTTGCCCTGGATCGTCAGTCCGTGGCCGACGCGCGCCCAGGCCTGCGCGCGGTCGACGAGGGTGATGCGCCCCACCCCGCGCTGAGCGAGCGCGATCGCCGCCGTCAGCCCGGTGAAACCGCCGCCGACGATGAGTACGTTCCGAATCGACATCCTCGTCCCCTGCTTCTGCCTACACGATGCGGCCTTGCATCCACCGCTCGACGCTATGGCCGCGCGGGGAATGCCGCCACTGGCCATTCGCGATGGCAGCTATCGTGCGATCGGCCGTCTCGGCACGACCCCGACGGGGCCGGCGCCGCCCACGATCGGCGGCGCCGCTGGCACGCGCATCCGCGCCCGTCCGGCGGGCGTGCGGCGTGCGGAGAACGCCGGTCGCAGATGCATGGTATCCATCCGGGGCATGGCCTTCGGGTGCCCGACGGCCATACTCTCGTGGGGTCGCATCCCGTGCGCACCCGCCCCGCAAGAAAGGTCGACGATGACTGACCGACTCGTATCCCATCTGCGCTACGGCGCGCTCGCCGTCCCCGACTTCGAGGCGGAGCGCGACTTCTTCGTCAACCACTGGGGCCTGACCGAGGTCCACGCCTCGGACGGCGTCAGCTACCTGGCCGCGGAGGGCTCGACGGAGCCGTTCATCCTGCGCCTGCGGCGCGGCGAGAAGCGCGTCGACCTCGCCGGCTTCGGGGTGCGCGACCGCGTCGACGTCGACGCCCTGGCCGCCAAGCTCCACGCCGAGGACGTGCGATTCGTGCACGAGCCGCAGGAGCTGACGGGCTTCAGCGGCGGCTACGGCTTCCGTGTCTTCGACGGCGACGGTCGGACGCTCGAGTTCTCGACCGGCTACCAGACTCGCCAGGCCCGCAAGATCCGCGAGCGCGAGCCGATCCCCACGAAGCTCTCGCACATGGTGTTCAACTCCGTCGAGCTCAACACGACGGCACAGTGGTACATCGACCACCTCGACTTCACGATCTCGGACTCGCTGGTGCGCCCCGACGGCGTCGAGATGATGCATTTCCTCCGCTGCAACGCCAACCACCACTCCATCGCGATCGCGGTCGGCCCGCACCACTCGCTGCACCACCTGTCGTTCGAGATGCGCGGCATCGAGGAGTGGATCCGGGGATCGGGCAAGATCCTCCGCGCCGGCACCCGCATGATCTGGGGTCCGGGCCGCCACAACGCCGGCGACAACACGTTCGCGTACTTCCTCGACCCGGCCGGCAACACGATCGAGTACACGACCGAGCTCGCCATCGTGGACGACGACCTGTGGGAGGCGCACCGGCACGACATCAGCCATCTCTCCACCCAGGACCAGTGGGGCACCGCCCAGGAGATGAGCGAGCTGGTCGCCCGCGAGTCGTTCAACGACATCGACAAGGGCCTGTTCGTGGCCCCGCCGGTGTGACCGCTTCGCCGCCGAGGAAGGTTCACAGATGACCCTCATCCACTTCGCCGCCGACCACGGCGGCCACGCGCTCGGGCGCGACCTGTACGAGCGCGCGCTCGCCGCCGGCTTCGACGCGCAATGGCACGGCGCGGCCGAGCCCGACCCGGGCGACGACTACCCGGTCTACGCCGTGCGGATCGGCCGGCTCGTCGTCGCCGATCAGGATGCCGGCGTCGACGCCTTCGGCGTCCTCGTGGTCGACGAGGCGCTGGCGGGGGTCGTCGCCGCGAACAAGGTCAACGGGGTCCGGGCCGTCACGACCACCTCGCCGCGGGCGGCGATGAACGCACGCGGCGTGGTCGACGCGAACGTCCTGGTGATCGAGGGCATCGCCTACGAGGAGTCGGCGTGGCTGAACGTGTACGCCTTCGTCACCGCCGCGATGGAGCAGACCGTCGAACGCGGTCGTCAGATCCTGCAGATCGAGGAGTACGAGAACGCCGGCACGATCGAGGGATGGGCGGTCCAGCTCGAGCCCGAGCAGATCCACCGCTCGTACGACAACGACTGAGCCCGTGCGGGAGCCGAGGATGGCATGAGCCGTGCTGCGCTGTACGACCGGACCGGCGGGCCCGAGGTCCTCTACGTCGGCGAGGTCGCCGACGTCCGGCCCCGACCGGGACAGGTGCTCCTGCGGGTGCGGGCCGCGGGGCTGAACCCCTTCGACAGCAAGATGCGGGCCGGCTTCATCCCGTCCGAGGCGCGGTTCCCCCGGCGCATCGGCGGTGACGTGGCCGGCACGGTGGAGGCCGTCGGAGACGGCGCCGAGTACGACGACGGCACCCCCGTCGAGGTCGGCGACGAGGTCTTCGGGCGAGCCGGAGGGTCCGTCGCGGAGCGCGTGGTCGGGTCCGCATCCGAGCTCGCGAAGCGCCCGGAGGCGCTGCCGGCCGAGGTCGCCGGCGGCATGTGGGTCGCCGGGCTCACCGCCGTGTCCTGTCTCGCGACGATCCCGATCGGCGCCGAGGACACGGTGCTCGTCGGCGCCGCCGCCGGCGGGGTGGGCCTCGTCGCCGCGCAGCTGGCCGTCGCGTCGGGCGCGCGGGTGATCGGCACGGCGGGCGCGCGCAACCACGAGCTGTTGCGCTCGGTCGGCGTGGAGCCGGTGACCTACGGCGAGGGTCTCGCGGACCGTGTGGCCGCGCTCGGCGAGGTCACCGCGGTGATCGACGCCCACGGGCGGGAGGCGTTGGACACCGGCGTGCGGCTGGGCGTCCCCGCCGGCCGGATGGTCGCG
>JASGDW010000018.1:0-11320 GCA_047606965.1 Microbacterium sp. | reverse complement strand
GGGCCTGGCGGGCCGCGCCCGGCGGGCCTACCTGGCCGCGAACCGGCAGCAGCGCCGCCGCGGCACCGCGGCGCTGCTGGGCCGGTTCGTCACCGACCGCGTCTTCCGCTCCCTCGTCTCGCGCGTCGCCGCCGCCCGCGCCTCGTCGGTCGCCGATCCCGGAGAGGCATCTACCTGGGTGTACCGGTTCTCCTGGCGCTCACCCGCCATCGGGTGGGCCTGCCACTGCCTCGACGTGCCGTTCTGGTTCGACTGCCTGGACGCCGCCGGCGTGCCGAGGATCGCCGGCGATGCACCGCCGCAACGGCTCGCCGACGAGGTGCACGGAGCGGCGGCCGCGTTCGTGCGCACCGGCGACCCGGGTTGGCCGGCCTGGCGGCCGGGCGGCCGTGCGACCCACGTGTTCGATGCGCCGGCGTCCGGCGTCGTCGCAGACGGCTACGCCTCGGTCGCCGCGCTCGGATAGCCGGCCGCGCACCCGCTCAGGGCACGCGATACAGCCAGGCGTCGGTCGCGAACTTCGACGCCACGAGCGCCTCGGCCTCGGAATATTCCTCTTCGGTGATACGACCGGGGGTGGCGCCGTAGAGGCGCGTGAACGTCTCGATGAACCGCGCGATGACGGCCTCCCGCGACAGCCCGGTCTGGCTGCGCAGGGGGTCGACCCGCTTGGCGGCCGATGACGTGCCCTTGTCGCTGAGCTTCTCCCGCCCGATCCGCAGCACCTCGGCCATCACCTGCCCGTCCATGTCGTAGGACAGCGTGGCGTGGTGCAGCACGCCGCCGTTGGCGAGGCGCTTCTGGGCCGCACCGCCGATCTTGCCGGCGGGTCCGACGATGTCGTTCAGCGGCTGGTAGGCCGCGGCGATGCCGAGCGAGCGCAGCGCCTGCAACACCCAGTCGTCGAGGAACGCGTAGGAGTCGGCGAAGGTCATGCCCGCCACGAGGGAGGCCGGCACGTACAGCGAGTAGGTGACGATCGAGTTCGCCCCCATGAGCATCGCGCCGCCGCCGGAGATGCGACGCACCACGTCGTAGCCGTGCCGCGCGGCCCCCTCCGGGTCGACCTCGTTGCGCACGGACTGGAACGAGCCGATGACGACCGCGGACTCGTCCCACTCCCACAGCCGCAGGGTCGGGTTTCGCCGCCCGTCGCCGACGCGGGTCGTGAGCACCTCGTCGAGGGCGAGGTTCATGCGCGGCGTGACGGGACGTTCGTGGACGACCTCCCAGTCGAACGCGGTCCAGCCCGGAGCGGTCACCAGCGCGCGGCGCACCGCGGTGCCCACCGACTCGGGCGTGAATCCCAGCAGCTGCGCGCCCGCCGGCAGCGCCCGGCGCACGGCGGCGGCGATGCCCGCGGCATCCGTCTCGACGGCCAGTCCGGTCACCGCCGCGTCGATGTCCGTCAGCGCGTCGTCGGGCTCGAGGAAGAAGTCGCCCGCCAGGTGGAACCGCGAGATGCGCCCCGCCTCGACCTCCAGGTCGACCACGACCAGCTTGCCGCCCGGAACCTTGTACTCGCCGTGCACGCCCCCAGCCTATGACCCGCCGAGACCGCATATCTGTCACGCCCCGGAGGGTTCTCGTGCGCTCTCGGCGCGGCGCCAGGGGGTCAGCGGATCGGGAAGCGGGCGTCGAGCCAGGCCCGCAGGTCGCCGCGGACGTCGGCGGCCACCGTCTCGCCGAAGATCTCATGTCGGGCGCCGGGGTAGACCAGGGTCGTGATGTCGGTGAAGCCCGACCGCCCGCGGTAGGCCGCCGCGAGCCGGTGCACGCTGCGCGGGCCGCCGACGGTGTCCTGCCCGCCGACCATGAGCAAGGTCGGGATGTCGACACCGAGTCGCCGTCCCGGCCTGCCGTACAGCCGCGCCGCGTCGACCGGCCCGAACAGCTTCAGCAACGGCGTCGACGTGGTCAACGGGTCGTCCAGGAAGGCGCGGACGACCGTCTCGTCGCTGGAGAGCCATTCGGAGCCGGTCGCATCGGCCGACCTCCACGGCGCGTTCAGGTCGCCGGCGTTCAGCGAGCCCGGCATGCGCAGCGCCGAGCCCGACAGCACGAGGCCGTCGTACGCCTCGGGGTGCCGGTTGACGAGGATCTGGGCCAGGAACGAGCCCCACGAGTGGCCGAGGATCACCAGGGGCAGTCCCGAGTTCTCCTCGCGGATCAGGCGGGTGAACCGCCACAGCGCGTCCACCGCCGCCCGATGACCGCCCCGCCCGAGACGGCCGAGGCGGGCGGCATCCCCCCACTGCCGCATGCCAGTGCGGCCATGACCGCGGTGGTCGTCGGCATAGACGGTGAAACCGTCGGCGGTGAGCGCCGCGATCAGCGCTGCGTACCTCCCGGCGTGCTCGCCGACCCCGTGCAGCAGCTGCACGACTGCCCGCGGGGATCCCTGGGCGGGATGACGGTCGTAGACGATCGCGACGCCGTGCGCGTCGGTGAACTCGGGCATCCCCCGACTCTAGCCATCGATCCCAGGGACGCACGGGGTGCGCGGCAGGAGCTCACCGTCGACGACGTCGATGCCGGGGACCTCCTCGAAGGTGAGCGGCGCCTCGGGCACACCGCAGGCCGCGTCCTCGGGCCTGATCCGATCCACCGCCGTCTCCCTCCGATCCAGAGCCAGGATGCCCCGGAGAGGCGTCCGGCGCACCGGTCTTGACAGGCCGCACCCGGAGGCGTATCCACGTCACCCGACCACCGGAGGCGCCGGTTCCTCCTCCGGCTCGGGCACGATCGTCAAACCGTTCGGGCCCGAGGCGGCGAGCATGAGCTCTTCGACCCAGGCACGGTTGATTCGCGGCGTGCGACTGCCGTAGAAGTGGAACTGCAACGGCACCGAGGGATGCACCCAGAAGCTGCGACGCCCGCTGCCGTCACCGATCTCGACGTCGAACATGAACGGCTCGCCGCGGCGCAGCTTGTTCATGACGACGATGCGCAGGTGCGCGAGCGTGCGGTCCTCGATGTCGACCGTGTTGGCGCTCGTGTCGTAGATGAAGCGGCCCACGGCACGAGTGTCCCACAGGATCGCCGGGGGCGCGCACGCACACTATGTTTGGCCTATGGGCACTCTCTACTACGGTGGCACGAGCACGCCGATCCACGTCGAAGACCGTGCCCTCGCGCACCTGAAGGTCGTCATCGCCACCAAGCTCCGCCGCGGCGAGAGCTTCACCCTCTCGTGGCGGCATCCCGATGGCGAGCCCCGTGGGCGCAGCACCGTCTGGCTGCACCCGTCGATCCCGCTGCGGTTCGTGTTCGACGATCCCGAGCCGGCGACGCTCAGCCGCGAATGGATCGAAGACCTGGCGAGCTCCGCGAACTCGTCCGGCGGCATCCTGCTCGTGGCCGAGCACATCGACACGGCACCCGTCGAGTCCTGACGCGACGCGCCTCTCAGCCGGCCAGGGCGACCGCGAGCAGCACGATCGCGATCAGCGGGGCGACCGCCTGCACGAGGGCGGCACGGGCCCGCGACGGGCTCGCGACGACCAGCACGAGGCCGGCGGCGACCATCGACCCGGCCCCGGCGAACACGAGGGTGCCGCCGACGGTCGGCGACCCGACGACGACGAACAGGATGCCGAGCGCCGCGACGACCGCCAGGAAGAGGTTGTAGAACCCCTGGTTGAAAGCCAGCGGCGCGGTCACCCGGGCCTCCTCCTCGGTGCGGATGCCGAAGATGGCGCGGGTGCGCGGGTGACGCCACCGCCACGACTCGAGCACGAAGATGTAGACGTGGACGAGCGCGGCGATGCCCGCGAACACGAGCCCGGCGATCAGCACCTCACCATCATGGCGCGGAACGGGCTCAGACCTGAAGCGCCGGGCCGGTCGGCTTGGGACCGTGCAGTTCGCGGTGCAGCCGTTCCATGCGTTCGTCGAGCTCCGCGGCGGTGTCGGCGGCATCCTTGAGACTGTCGACGAGGTCGCCGGGCACGGCGCCCGCGTACTTGTAATGGATCTTGTGCTCCAGGCTCGCCCAGAAGTCCATCGCGATGGTGCGGAACTGCACCTCGACCGGGATCGGCACCGGGCCGGTCGACAGGAACACCGGCACCTCGACGATCGCGTGCAGGCTCTTGTAGCCGTTCGGCTTCGGCTCGGCGATGTAGTCCTTCACGGTGCGCAGGGTGATGTCGGACTGCGCGGTGAGCAGGTCGAACAGCCGGTACGCGTCGGCCGTGAAGCTGCACGTGACACGGACGCCGGCGACATCGGTGATGTGGCGCCGGATGGAGTCGAAGTCGGGGTCGATGCCCTTGCGGGCGACCTTCTCGACGAGGCTGTCGGGAGACTTCACCCGGCTCGTGACGTGCTCGATCGGATTGTAGTCGTGCATCGTCAGGAACTCCTCGCGCAGGATCGAGAGCTTCGTCTCGACCTCCTGCATCCCGAACCGGTACTCCAGCAGGAAGCGCTGGATCTGGTCGCGGGCCGCGTGCAGCTCGGCGATGGACAGGGCGATCGGCTCCTCGTCCAGGGGTGTCGGCATGCGCCGAGCCTACGCATCCGCCCTACGCACGCGCTGTGAGCTGCCTCGGCGACGAGACCGGCACCGGTGGACGCGCTCATTTTTGCTTAGCGCAACTAATTTGCTAGGCTAAGGATTGATATGACCACCGCGCAACCCGACCCGAGCCCCGCGGTCGAGTTGCGTATGGCGACGTTCCGCCTCGCACGGCGGCTGCGCGCGCAGCGCGTGCTCGACACGATGTCCGACGGCCAGTTCGCGGTGCTCGCGACCCTCCGCTGGAACGGCCCGCACACGCTCGGCCAGCTCGCCGCCCGCGAACGCGTGAAAGCGCCGTCGATGAACCGCACCGTCAACTGCCTCGAGGAATCCGGCTACGTCGCGCGCGTCCCCGACGAGCTCGACCGCAGGAAGGCCAACATCGACATCACGGACGCCGGCCGCGACCTGGTCGATCGGACCCAGCGCACCCGCGACGCCTGGCTGGAAGAGGCGCTCGACGCGCTCTCTCCCGCCGATCGCGACACCCTGCTGCGCGCCGCGCCGCTGATGCGGCGGGTGGCCGACCGATGAACGGCATGTTCCGCTCGCTGACGCTCTACAACTACCGGATCTGGTTCCTCGGCGCGCTGGTCTCCAACATCGGCGGGTGGATGCAGACGACCGCGCAGGACTGGGTCGTGCTGACCCAGCTCACCGACAACGACGCGACCGCGATGGGCGTGACCATGGCGCTGCAGTTCGCCCCGCCGCTGCTGCTGGTCGGCGTCACCGGCTGGGTCGCCGACCGCTTCGACCGGCGGAGGCTGCTGGTGGTCACGCAGTCGGCCCTGCTGCTGCTGGCGATCGCCGCCGGTGCGCTGCTGCTGACCGAGGTCATGACGCTGCCGCTGATGTACTGCTTCGCGGCCGCCGTCGGCGTGGCCACCGCGTTCGACGCCCCCGCCCGTCAGGCCTTCGTGACCGACGTCGTGGCACGCGAGAACGCGGCCAACGCGATCGCGCTGAACGCCGCGTCCTTCAATTCGGCCCGTCTGATCGGCCCGGCCGCCGGCGGCGTGCTGATCGTGCTGGTGGGCACCGGCTGGGTGTTCCTCGTCAACGCGGCGACCTTCCTCGCGATGATCGTGGCGCTGCTGGCGATGCACCGCGACGAGCTCGTCCCCCGCGCCCGCGTCGCCGGGGCCGCGAAGCTGACCGACGGCTTCCGCTACGTCGCCGGACGCCGCGACCTCGTGGTCGTGTTCACGATGATGTTCCTGCTCGGCGCCTTCGGCATGAACTTCCCGATCTTCGCGTCGACGATGGCGCTCGAGTTCGGGCAGGAGGCCGACGGCTACGGCCTGCTCAGCTCGATCCTCGCGATCGGCTCGCTCGTCGCGGCTCTGCTGGCGGCGCGCCGCGACCGCGCCCGGCTGCGACTGGTGGCGCTCGGCGCCGGCGGGTTCGGCGTGGCTTCCCTCGTCTCCGCCGCGATGCCGATGTACGGCCTGTACGCCGCGATGCTTGTCCTGGTCGGACTGTCGACCTCGACGATGATGGCCACCGCCAACGGCTATGTGCAGACCACGACCGACCCCGCGCTGCGCGGCCGGGTCATGGCACTGTACATGGCGGTGATGATGGGCTCGACCCTTGTCGGAGCGCCGATCGTCGGGTGGGTGGCGAGCGCCTGCGGCCCTCGCATGGCCATCGTCGTCGGTGCCGCCGCGGGGCTCCTCGCCGGGGCGATCGGCGTGATGTGGATGCTGAGCGGCGGACGAGTGCATCGCGACCCCGAGCACCGGTTCCGGCTGACGGTGGACGAGACCATGCCGCTGCCCACGGTAGGCGGCGCGGCGCGCTGAGGACGCGCCGGGCGCATCCATCCGGTCCGCGACAACAGGCGTCGCGAGATTCGGGGATGTCGCGAGGTTCGGAGCGGATGCGGTGAACGTATCCGAATCTCGCGACATCTCCGATTCTCGTCGCGCACCACGGCAGAGGGGGTCTCCGCCGGCAGACCCGGGCTCAGGAGGCGGCGGTCAGCACCGCCACCGCGGGCGTGAGGCCCGGCGCTGACACGTGCACCTCGATGCGACCCGGCCCGGTCGGTCGCACCACCGCCAGCGCGCGGCCGTCGTACGTCGTGACGGACGCCGCGTCGAACCGCTCCTCGGTCGCCGCACGGCCGGTGCCGAGCCCGGCCAGCTCGCCCGGACCGCGCACCTCGACCGTGACCGGCACGTCGCGGTCGCACGGCACGGTGCCGGCGGCATCCATGAGCCGGATGGGCACGAACGCCAGATCGGCGCCGCCGGTGACGACGCGGTCGCGCTCGGGCGCAGCGTGGAGCACGAGCTCGTGGGCCGCCGTGCGCAGCACCGCACGCCCGGTGACCGCGCCCGCCCGCCGGGCGACCGCCTCGAGGGTGCCCGGCCGGAAGACGGTCTCGAACCGGGCGACGAACCGCTTCTCGGCGCCGACCCGCGCCACCCCGAGCGGCTCGCCGTCGAGGCGGAGCTCGACCTCGTCGGCATCGGCGTACACGTCGACCGTGACCGGCGACCCGTCGGCGACCTGCCACGACCAAGAATCGACGACGTCGTCCCACGACCACGGCGTCCTCTCCGTCGGCCGACCGTGGTGCTGCGGGCGGTGCACCGCGATCCACGGCTCCGAGCGGCGCCCGAAGACGATCTCGCGGTAGTAGGACGGCGCCCGGCGCACGCCCGTGATGTCGATGTCACCGCTGGCGGCGAGCAGATACGGGTAGGGTCCGGCGGTGCCGGTCGGCTGATAGCCGGGCTCGTCGGTGAGGTCGACGCGGCCGATGCCCGCCTCGCCGAGATAGTCCCACCCGGTCCAGGTGAAGTCGCCGATCACGTGCGGCAGCCGCTCGACCAGCGCCCACATCGTGTCGATGTGCTCGGGGAAGGTCTCCGAGCCGACGATCACACGGTGCGGGAACAGCTCGGCGTCGAGCTCGTACCGCGAGTCGGCGTAGTTGAAGCCGACCACGTCCAGCACCGCCGCCGACTCCTCCGTCGACGCGGTCACGAGCTCCGATGCGTTCATGAGCGCCATCTGGCCGCCCATGTCGGCCATCATCGTGTTCGGATCCGTCGCCGCCGCCTGCGCCCGGGCCTCGGCCATCCTGTCGATGTTGGCGACGATGCCGTTGATGCCGTTGGTGACGAACCGGGTCGGGTCGGCCGCGCGCACCGCCTCGGCCAGCCGGCGGCTCCAGGTCGCGCCGACGGGGGTGGCCAGCTCGAGGATCTCGTTGCCGATCGAGTACAGCACCACGCTCGGGTGGTTCACGTCCTTGGCGACCATGGCCGCGACATCGTGCTCCCAGTGCTCGGCGAAGCCGATCGACGCGTCGAACCCGGTCTTGGCGCGGGTCCAGACGTCGGTCAGCTCGTCCATGACATAGACGCCGTGGCGGTCGCACGCGTCCAGCAGGGCGCGGCTGATCGGGTTGTGCGCGCTGCGCACGGCGTTGAAACCGGCGGCCTTGAGCAGCCGGATGCGACGGTCCTCCGCCCCATCCGGGGAGGCCGCCCCGAGCACGCCGTTGTCATGGTGGATGCACGCTCCTCGCAGCTTCACGGTCTCGCCGTTGACCCGGAGACCGTGCTGCGGGTCGAGCTGCAGGCGACGGATGCCGAAGCGGACGCGGTCGTCGTCGAGGGCCGTTCCGTCGAGCTGCGCCAGCTCGGTGCGCAGCTCGTAGCGGTCGGGCGAGGCATCGCTCCACAGTCGCGGCCGCGGCACCCGGATGCGGACGCGGGCCACCGCCTCGCCGCCGGGCAGCACCGTGACCGGCGAGCTCGCGGCCGCCACCTCGTCGCCGTCCGGCCCGTGCACGCTCCAGCTCACGCGGGTGGCGGCGGTGTGCCGGCCCCGGTTGACGACCCGGGTGGCCACCGCCACGATGGCCCGCTCCCCGTCGATGTCGCCGGTCGTGACCACGGTGGCGTCCAGCGGCAGGTGCACCGGGCCGGCGACCGCGAGGTGCACCGGTCGGTAGATACCCGCCCCGGTGTACCAGCGGCTGTCCTTATGGGCGCGGGCGTCCACCGCGATCGTGTTGACCTGACCGAACCGCAGGAACGGGTCGAGCTCGACCGTGAAGGCGTTGTAGCCGTTCGGCTCGTGCGCGGCGAACTCGCCGTTGACGTACACGACCGCATCCCGGTAGACGCCCTCGAACTCGAGCAGGACGGTCCGCTCACGCCACTGCTCGGGCACGTCGAGCTCGCGGGTGTACTCGAACACGCCACCCGGGTGGTACCCGCTGTGCACGCCCTGGTCGCTGCCGGGCGAACGCGGCAGATCGCGGATCGCGTCGTGCGGCAGGGTCACCGCTCTGCGGACGACGCCGCCGGCCAGCGCCTCGAAGGCGCCGAGCTTGGGGCCGACCTGCCAGCCGTGGAACAGCGGGACGCGGTTCATCGGCCGGCCTCCCCGGCGTCCGCCGGCTCGTCCCAGTCGATATCGACGAAGGTCGAGAACACGACGCGAAGCTCCTCGGCCATGTCGAGCACGTCGCGATCCAGCAGCCACTGCACCTGCAGCCCGTCCATCAGCGCGATGAGGACGACCGACGCACGCTGCGGTGTCATGCCGTGTTTCAGCCGCCCCTGCGTCGCGAGGTTGGCGAACGCGTGCTCCATGCTGCCCCGGACGAAGTCGTAGCGACGGACGAAGTACGCGTGCGCCGGATGATCGGGCGACACCGCCTCGGCGGAGAGCGTGCAGTACAGCTCCACGACCCCGGGGGTCGCCGCGTTCTGCTCGGCCAGCCGGACGAGTCCTCTCAAGGTCTCGGCCCCGTCTTCCGCATCGATCGGCACGACCTGTTCGGACCGGTCGTCGCGACGGTCGAGCACCGCCTCCAACAGCTTCGCCTTGCTCGGGAAGTGGTGCAGCAGGCCCGCCTCGCTCATCTCGACGCGCTCGGCGATCTCGCGCAGGGACCCGGCGCGATAGCCCGACTCGGCGAACACCTCGAGAGCGGCGTCGAGGATCGCGCGGCGCGTCACCGCGCTCTTCGCGTAGGAACCGCGCCGTCGTCGCGAAGGCTGCGTCATCACATCACCGTAACCCTGCCGCGACGCCCTCCTCGGCGGTCGCGTCACAGGACCTTCATACCTGTTCTAGGACGAAACCCTAGCGATCGCTAGATTTTCTATCAAATTTCTAGTGGTCGTTCGGATTTGATGCTACGGTTCCCCGTCAGAGGCGATCCACCGTGGGACCGCCCCCGAGGAAAGGGACCAAGGATGTTCCGTTGGAAGGCCACAGCAGCCGCCGCCATCGCGATCACCGCACTCGCGCTCACCGGATGCTCCGGGGATTCGGGATCGGAATCGGAATCGGGCGGCACACTGACACTCGTCGCGATCGCCTCGCCGACCACGCTCGACCCCTCCGGCGGAGAGTGGGGCAACCGGTCGGTGTTCTACCAGTCGGCGTACGACACTCTCCTGCTCGCGGACACCGACGGCTCGATCCAGCCGTTCCTCGCGACCGACTGGTCGTACAACGACGACAACACCGTGCTCACGCTGAACCTGCGGGACGACGTGACCTTCACCGACGGCTCCAGCCTCACCGGCGACGTCGTGGTCGCGAACCTCGAGCGCTTCAAGGCCGGCACCTCCCCCGACGCGAACTACTTCGACAACGTGTCCACCGTGGAGGCGACCGGAGAACACCAGGTCACCATCACGCTGAGCGCGCCCGACCCGGCCCTGCTCAGCTACCTCACCCGCGACGCCGGCCTCATCGCGAGCGGCGACGCCATCAGCGGCGGCGTGGACCTCGCCACCGAGATGGTCGGCTCCGGCCCGTACGTGTACGACGCGGCGGACTCAGTCTCGGGCACGACGTACACCTACACGAAGAACCCGGACTACTGGAACCCGGACCTGCAGCACTACGACAAGGTCGTCGTCAACGTCCTCACCGACACCACCGCCGCGCTCAACGCCATCAAGGCGGGCGAGGCGAACGGCGTCAAGATCGGCGACAACACGCAGATCAGCGAGATCGAGGCCGCCGGCTGGACGATCAACGAGAACGAGCTCGACTTCCAGGGTCTGCTGCTGCTCGACCGCGACGGCACGATGAACTCGGCGCTGGCCGACGTCCGCGTGCGCCAGGCGATCAACATGGCCTTCGACCGCGACGCGCTGCTCCAGACGCTCGCCGACGGGTACGGCACCGTGACCGAGCAGGTGTTCCCGACCAGCAGCGCGGCGTACGACGAGTCGCTCGACAGCTACTACTCGTACGACCCGGAGGGCGCCAAGGAGCTGCTGGCCGAGGCCGGCTACCCCGACGGCTTCACGCTGGACATGCCCACCTCCTCGTACTTCGGCACGGCGGGCCCGACCCTGATCGCCCAGCAGCTGGCCGACATCGGCATCACGGTCAACTACACCGACGCCGGCAACAACTTCATCGCCGACCTGATCGCGCCGAAGTACGCGGCGTCGTTCATGGCGCTGGAGCAGAACCCCGACTGGCAGCTCATCCAGTTCATGATCTCGCCGACGGCCACCTTCAACCCGTTCCACACGACGACGTCCGAGGTCGCCGACCTGATCACCACGATCCAGTACGGCGACGAGGCGACCCAGGACGAGGCCGCCGCGGAGCTGAACCGGTACCTCGTGGAGAACGCCTGGTTCGCGCCGTTCTACCGCGTCTCGGGTCCCGTCGCCACCGACGCGAACACGACGGTGACGATGCTCCCGACGAACGCCTTCCCGAACATCTACGACTTCCAGCCGGTCGCGTAGAACACACCATCCGGTCGTGCGGCCCGTCCCCGGACGGGCC
>JASGDW010000017.1:0-7595 GCA_047606965.1 Microbacterium sp. | reverse complement strand
GTGCTGGCCGCCGCGCTCGAGCACGTCGTGAAGGGGATCGTGGATCACCCGGACGACGTGCGCATCGACTCGTCCACCTCGCCGCGGGGCGAGGCGCTCGAGGTGCACGTGCACCCCGACGACCGGGGTCGCGTGATCGGGCGTGGCGGCCGCACCGCCAAGGCGCTTCGCACCGTGACCGGCGCGCTGGCCGCGCCCGGCCGGGTGCGCGTCGACGTCGCCGACGACTGATGGCCGGCTCCACCCGAGGCCCGCAGGGCAAGGCCGCGGCGCGCCCCCCGCACCCGGAGAAGAACCAGTTGCGCGTCGGCCGGCTGGTCAAGGCCCACGGCCTGAAGGGCGCCTTCAAACTCGAGCTGTACACCGACGACCCGGACGGGCGGTTCGTCCCCGGGGCGGTGTTCACGCTGCAGGTGCCGGACTCCTCGCCCTGGTTCGGCAAGACCGTGACCGTTCGCGAGTTCCGCTGGATGAACACGCATCCGGTGGTCTTCCTCGAGGGCATCGAGGACCGCACCGCCGCCGAAGGGCTCGTTCGGGCGATCCTGTGGATCGACGAGGACCCGGACGCGGGCGGCGAGGAGGACGCCTGGTACGACCACCAGCTCGTCGGTCTGGAGGTGTTCCGGGACGGCGTCGGCGTCGGCCGGGTCGTCCGTGTCGACCATCTGCCGGCCCAGGACCTGCTGGTCGTCCGTCACGGCGAGCGCGAGGTGCTCGTGCCCTTCGTCTCGGCGATCGTGCCGGAGGTCGACGTCGCCGCCGGCCGCGTCGTGGTCACCCCGCCCGCCGGGCTGTTCGAGGACCTCCCCGCCGAGCCCGACGAGGCGGCGCCCGAGCCGGCCGGCTGAGCGCATCTCACATCCGCGCGCGCGTGCGGTGAGATCACGGAGACCGTGCGGTAACACCCCGGCACACGCTCCGGAACATCCGTTCGCGATCATCGGGACATGGCTCCCGCGGCGGACACGACGAACGCGCCCCCCGGCGCGGTGCGCACCGTCTGCTCCTACTGCGGCGTGGGCTGCGGCATCACCGTCACCACGACCGCGAACGCGGGCGGCACGGCACTGGCCAAGGCCGTCGGGGACACCCGGCATCCGACCAACGCCGGCCGCCTGTGCACGAAGGGCGCCACCCACCTCGACCTGATGGCCGCGCCGGGACGGATGACCACGGCGCACCTGCGCCCCACGCGCGGCGAGGCGGCGGTGCCCACGCCACGGCGCGCCGCGATCGCGGAGGCGGGCGCGCGGCTGCGGGCGATCGTCGACGAGCACGGACCGGACGCGGTGGCGGTCTACGTGTCCGGTCAGATGTCGATGGAGGCGCAGTACCTGGCGAACAAGCTCGTGAAGGGATATCTGCGCAGCCGTCACATCGAGTCGAACTCCCGGCTGTGCATGGCCTCGGCCGGCACCGGCTACAAGCAGTCCCTCGGCGCCGACGGGCCGCCGGGCTCCTACGAGGACCTCGACCGCGCCGACCTGTTCCTCGTCATCGGCTCGAACATGGCCGACTGCCACCCCATCCTCTTCCTGCGGATGGCGGACCGGTTGAAGCGCGGGGCGAGGCTCATCGTGGTCGACCCGCGCCGCAGCGCCACCGCCGACCGCGCCGACCTGTACCTGCCGATCGCGCCCGGCACCGACCTGGCGCTGCTGAACGGGCTGCTGCACCTGCTCGTGGCCGCCGGGCGCATCGACGAGGAGTTCATCGCCGCGCACACCGAGGGCTGGGAACAGCTGTCGGCCCTGCTGGCGGACTACCCGCCGGAGCGGGTCGCCGCGGTCACGGGGCTGCCCGAGGCCGACATCCGCACCGCGGCCCGCTGGATCGGGGAGGCGGGGGAGTGGATGACCCTGTGGACGATGGGGCTGAACCAGTCCACGCAGGGCACCTGGAACACGAACGCGATCTGCAACCTGCACCTGGCCACCGGCGCGATCTGCCGCCCCGGCAGCGGACCGTTCTCGCTGACCGGCCAGCCCAACGCCATGGGCGGGCGCGAGATGGGCTACATGGGGCCGGGCCTGCCCGGGCAGCGCACGGTGTTCGACGCCGCCGACCGCGCCTTCGCCGAGGAGGTGTGGCAGCTGGCGCCGGGCACCATCCGGGCCGAGGCCGGCACCGGCACGATCGAGATGTACCGGGCGATGGCGGCGGGGGAGATCAAGGCCGCCTGGATCATCTGCACCAACCCGGTGGCCTCGATCGCGAACCGGCGCACGGTCATCGAGGCCCTGGAGGCCGCGGAGCTCGTGATCGTGCAGGACGTGTTCGACCAGACCGCGACGAGCGCCTACGCCGACATCCTCCTGCCGGCGTCCCTCTGGGTGGAGGCGGAGGGCGTCAGCGTGTCGAGCGACCGCACCATGACGCTGGTGCAGCGGGCGATCGACCCGCCCGGCGAGGCGCAGCCGGACTGGAGCACGATCTGCGACATCGCCCGGGCGATGGGATACGAGGACGGGTTCGACTTCGCCTCCGCCGCGGACGTGTTCGACGAGATCCGGCGGTTCTGGAACCCGCAGACCGGCTGGGACGTGCGCGGAGTCGACTACGAGCGGCTGCGCCGCGGCCCCGTGCAATGGCCGGCGCCGCCGGGCGACGCCGAGGACCGGCATCCGATCCGCTACCGCAACGACGGGGTCAGCCAGAGCCTGCGCCGCTCTCCGGACGGAACCGTCCCGAGCCTCGCCTTCGCCACGCCGAGCCGGCGCGCACAGTTCCTCGCACGCCCGCATCTGGGGCCGAAGGAGCTGCCGGACGACGACTACCCCCTCGTGCTGAACACCGGCCGGCTCCCGCACCAGTGGCACACCATGACCAAGACGGGCAGGGTCGCCAAGCTCATGCGGCTCGACCCCGAGCCGTTCGTCGAGATCCACCCCTCGGACGCCGAGCGGCACGGCATCGCGCCAGGTGATCAGGTCGAGCTCACCTCCCGCCGGGGCCGGGCAGTGCTGCCGGCGGTCGTCACCGACCGGGTGCGGCCCGGCAACTGCTTCGCGCCGTTCCACTGGAACGACGAGCACGGCGAATACCTCACGGTCAACGCCGTCACCAACGACGCCGTGGACGCCGAGTCGCTGCAGCCGGAGTTCAAGTACGCCGCAGTCGCGTTGCGGCGGATCGGGCCGAAGGCCGCGGACCCGTCGGATGCCGCCCCCGAGCTCACCGAGCTCGAACGCGTGTACGTGGGCGGGTTCCTCGCCGCGCTGGACGCGGAGCCGCCGGAGGCGGGCGTGCTGCCGGTGCTGCCGGCCTCGGCGCCGCTGCGCGACGTGCCGCGCGCATGGTTCGAAGGGCTGCTGGCCGGGCTGTTCTCACGCGCCGCGGCGCACCTCGCGGCGCCGGAGGCCCGCGTGCAGGAGGAGGTCCTGCTGCTGTGGGGCTCGCAGACCGGCAACGCGCAGGAGATCGCCGAGCGCTGCGCCGCGGCCCTGTCCGCGGCCGGCGTGCCGACCAGGCTGGCGAGCATGGCGGAGGTCTCGCCGGCCGACCTGGCGGGCCCGCGTCGGATGCTGATGGTGACCTCGACGTTCGGCGACGGCGGCCCGCCCGACAACGCCGCGGGCCTGTGGGAGGGGCTGCGGGCCGAGGGGGCCCCCGGGTTGGCCGGGCTCGAGTACGCCGTGCTCGCGATCGGCGACCCGAGCTACGGCGAGTTCTGCGGGCACGGCCGGCAGCTGGACGCCCGGTTGCAGGCGCTCGGCGCATCCGCCCTGCTGCCTCGCGTGGACTGCGAGGCCGACGACGAGGAGCAGGCCGCGGCCTGGACCGCCCGGGCGCTGGCCGCCCTCGCGCCGGGGGCGGCGCCGATGCCGGCTCCCGACGCGCCCGCCACCCGCCGCCTGTTCACGCGCTCGAACCCGGTGCCGGTGCCGCTGGCGACCAATGTCTCCCTCACCGCGCCGGGGTCGGCGAAGGAGGTGCGCCGCTTCGGCTTCGACCTCCGGGACGCGGGCACCGCCTACGAGGCCGGCGACTCACTCGGGGTCTTCTGCCCGAACCCGCCCGCGCTGGTGGCGGAATGGCTCGAGACGACCGGCCTGACGCCGCGCACCGTGGTGACCGTGGCGGGGGAGGAGTGCTTCCTGGCGGACGCGCTGGCCACCCGGCTGGACATCACCCGGATCGGCCCCGACCTGCTCGCCTTCGTCGCCGAGCGCTCCGCGGACACCGCGCTGGGCGCGATGCTGCGGCCGGGCGCCGCGGGGCGGCTCGCGCAGCACCTGTGGTGCATGCAGGCCGTCGACCTGCTGCGCGCCCACCCGGTGCGGGCCTCCGCCGAGGAATGGATGGCGGTGCTGGGCCGGCTGCAGCCACGGCAGTACTCCATCTCCTCCAGCCCCAAGACGAGCCCCGACGAGGTGGAGCTGACCGTGTCCGTCGTGCGCTTCGAGACCGAGACAGGTCGCCGTCGCGGCGGGGTCGCATCCTCCTTCCTCGCCGACGCGCCGGCCGGCACCGCCGTGCCGGTCTTCCTGCAGCGGTCCGCGCACTTCCGGCCGCCGGCGGACCCCGACGCACGCATGATCATGATCGGGCCCGGCACCGGCGTCGCGCCGTTCCGAGCCTTCCTCCACGACCGGCGCGCCGACGGCCACCGCGGGCCCAACTGGCTCTTCTTCGGCGAACGGCACGAGGCCACCGACTTCTACTACCGCGACGAGCTCATGGGCATGCGCGACGACGGCTTCCTCACGCGGCTCGACGTGGCATTCTCGCGCGACCAGCGGCAGAAGGTCTATGTGCAGGACCGGATGGAGGAGCACGGTCTCGAGCTCTGGCGCTGGCTGGAGGAGGGATCTCACCTCTACGTCTGCGGGGACGCCGCCCGGATGGCGAGGGACGTCGACGACCGCCTCGCCACGATCATCCGCCGGCACGGCGGTCTCGACGAGGCGGACGCCGCCGCCTACAAGCAGGCGCTCGTCGCCGAGGGGCGGTACGTGCGCGACGTGTACTGATCCCTACACTCGAGAGCATGCGCATCGACGTCGTCACGATCTTCCCGGCGTTCTTCGACGTCCTCGAGGTCTCGCTCCTGGGCAGGGCGCGCGAGCGCGGGATCCTCGACATCCGCGTGCACGACCTGCGCGACTGGACCCACGACCGTCACCGCACCGTCGACGACACGCCCTACGGCGGCGGCGCCGGTATGGTCATGAGGCCGGAGCCCTGGGGGGAGGCGCTCGACGAGATCGCGGCGGAAGCCCCCACCCCGCCGCTGTTCGTCTTCCCCTCGCCCTCCGGCGGCCTGTTCCGGCAGGAGACGGCCCGCGAGTGGTCGCAGCTCGACCGCCTCGTCATCGGCTGCGGCCGGTACGAGGGGATCGACGAGCGCGTGTTCGCGTACGCGTCGACCCTCGGCGAGGTGCGGCTCGTGAGTCTCGGCGACTACGTGCTCAACGGCGGCGAGGTCGCCGCGATGGCGATGATCGAGGCTGTCGGCCGGCTGGTGCCGGGGGTGGTCGGCAACCCCGAGAGCCTCGTCGAGGAGTCGCACGAGGACGGGCTGCTGGAATACCCCTCGTACACGAAACCGGCGTCCTGGCGTGGCCGAGACGTGCCGGAGGTGCTCCTGAGCGGTCATCACGGAAGGGTCGCCGAATGGCGCCGAGCGCAGCAGCTCGAGCGGACCCGCGCCAGGCGCCCGGAGCTCCTCGAGCCCGAGCGCCGCACGACGTCCGGGGCACACCCGGGATGAGGGCGGGCGCGCCCCGTGCGGCTCAGATGCGCTGCCAGGCGAGACCGCGGCGCGGCACCGCGTAGACGACCGCGGTCAGCACGAGCAGCACGGCGTAGGCGGCGACGAAGCCCAGGAACGCGGCGGTGTAGCTCCCGGTCGCCGTCTGCGAGGCGTTGAGCGTCTGCGGGACCAGGAAGCCGCCGTAGGCGCCGATGGCGGCGATCAGCCCGAGCGCCGCGGCGCCCTTGCGGCGCATGGCGGCGCCGCCGTCGGCGGCGTCGACCGCGCGCGCGGCGAACACGTGCGGGATCATCCGGTAGGTCGAGCCGTTGCCCATCCCGGTGGCGGCGAACAGGACCAGGAAGCACCCCAGGAACAGCGGGAGGCTGCGCATCGGCAGGACGAGGACCAGGGCCAGGGCCCCCAGCGCCATCACGGCGAAGGCGAGCACCGTCATGCGCGCGCCGCCCCACCGGTCGGCGAGCCGGCCGCCGTAGGGCCGGGCGAGCGAGCCCACCAGGGCGCCGAGGAACGCCAGCGAGACGGACGCGGTGCCGACCTGCAACGTCGAGAGCTCCGGGAACTGGTCGGCCATGAGCTTCGGGAACACGCCGGCGAAGCCGATGAACGAGCCGAACGTGCCGACGTACAGCAAGGACAGCAGCCACAGGTGGGGTTCGCGCAGCGCCGCGGCGGCCGCACCGGGATCGGTCTTCGCCGACGACAGGTTGTCCATGAACCGCCAGGCGCCCCAGACGGCGACGAGGATCAGCGGGATCCACATCCAGCCCGCCAGCGCGATGTTCAGGGTGCCGGCCGCGCCGACGGTCACGGCGATCGGAACCGCGAACTGGGCCACGGCGGTGCCGATGTTGCCGCCCGCGGCGTTCAGGCCCAGTGCCCAGCCCTTCTCCCGCTGCGGGAAGAAGTAGGTGATGTTGGCCATCGAGCTGGCGAAGTTCCCGCCGCCGAATCCGGCGAGGCCGGCGACGACCAGCAGCACGCCGAACGGGGTGCCGGGATGCTGCACCACGATGCCGAGCAGCACCGCCGGGATCAGCAGCAGCGCGGCGGAGACGATCGTCCAGTTGCGGCCGCCGAAGCGGGCCACCATGAACGTGTACGGGAAGCGGAGGGTCGCCCCCACCAGGCTCGGCACCGAGATGAGCCAGAACGTCTGCGAGGTGTCGAGCTCGAAACCGGCTTTGGGCAGCATCACCACGACGATGCTCCACAACTGCCAGACGATGAAGCCGAGGAACTCGGCGAAGATGGACCAGCGCAGGTTGCGACCCGCGATCCGGCGTCCCCGGTCGGCCCAGAAGACGACGTCCTCCGGGTCCCAGCCGTCGATCCATCGCCCGCGACGATGGACGAGGCGCACCGGCGGCGCAGCGGCCTGATCAACCGGCTCGGGGGTGGGCGTGGTCGTGGTCATGTTCTCTCCTGAGGCAGGCGGTGCACGGGGTGGAACGGTCGACTACCACGCTAGGAACCGCGTGTTTCCGCCCGCCTGCCGGAGCGATTACCCGTCCGTCACGATCCGGTCACCGGAGGGTGCGCGCCCGGGTGAGCCCGCCGTCACACGCGGGAAACAGCTCAGCGCGAAGGCCCCGCGGCGGCGAGCTCGGCGCATCCGTGCCGGTACCGCGCGACCGCGACCCGGGCGACGTCCCGCTCCGGAGCCAGCGGGGAGGTCGTCCGGTCGGCGCCGGCGTCGGCGATGATGCCGGAGAAGTGGCCGGGCGCGAGCAGATAGGTCGCGGCGAGGACGCGGGCTGCGCCGCCGGCGCGCGCCGCACGGACCGCGTCGGCAATGCGCGGCCGTGTCCCCGCGGCGTATCCGATCGCGACCTCGCGTCCCAGCCGCGCGCCCAGCAGCGCGGCCGTCGCGCGG
>JASGDW010000016.1:0-7489 GCA_047606965.1 Microbacterium sp. | reverse complement strand
GCGCGATCCAGGAGTGGCCGAGGAGGTGCAACAGCACCGTCGCGACCCGCGAGCGGCCGACGACGATCGGCGCACCGTCTGCCGCGGCGGCGGGGTCCGCGGCCACCGCCGGCGGCTCGTGGCGGATATTCGTCACGCGGCCCCCTCCGCATTCCCGACCATCCAGCCTGCGATCCGCGCGCGATCCGTCCTCGGGCGCACGGACTCGCCCGTCACCCGGCCCCCGTAGAGCACGACGACCCGGTCGGCCAGCTCGATCACCTCGTCGAGGTCCGCGCCGATGAAGAGCACGCCCGTGCCGAGGTCGCGCGCTTCGCGGATCTTCTCGAGCACCGCCCCGGCCGCCCCCGGATCGAGGCCGCGGGTCGCCTGCGAGGCGACGAGCACCGTGGGGCGATCGCCGAGCGCACGGGCCAGCACGACCTTCTGCTGGTTGCCGCCCGACATGCTCCGCAGCACCGCGGCCGGGCCGGAGGCGACGATCGCGTACTCTCGGATCCGCCGACGGGCATGCTCAGCGAGCGCCCGACGCCGCAGCAGTCCGCCGTGGGTGAACTCGTCGAGGCGGTCGAGGGCGAGGTTCTCGGCCACGGTCATCTCGAGGACGAGCCCTTCCCGGTGGCGGTCCTCCGGAACCACGGTGAGCTGGTCGCGGCGCGGCCGACCCCGCAGCGGCACGCCGGCGAGCCGGATGTCTCCCGCGGTCGGGGCGCTCACCCCGGCGAGGATCGCGACGAGGTCGCCCTGCCCGTTGCCCTCGACGCCGGCGACCCCGAGGATCTCCCCCGACCGAACGGCGAGGCTGCAACCGTCCAGGCCGGTCGTACCGGCGGTTCCGGCCGCGTGCAACCCATCCACCTCGAGGACGATGTCACCGGTTCCCGAGCGGGCCGAGCCGCCCGTCTGAGCACGCAAAGGCGTGGTGACGACGTGTCCGAGCACCTCCCGCGGCGTCGTCGCCGCCGTCGCGCCGGTGAAGACGCACCGGCCCTTGCGCATCACGGAGATCGTGTCGCAGACGGCGAACACCTCTCGCATCCGATGGGTGATGAGGATGATCGAGCACCCCTGGTCGGCCATCCGTCGCAGGAGTGCGAAGAACGGGTCGACCTCGCTCGGCGCGAGGATCGCGGTCGGCTCGTCGAGGACCAGCAGCCGCGCATCCCGGTGCACAGCGGTGAGGATCTCGACGCGCTGGCGGCCGGCGAGGCTCAGATCCGTGACCTTCGCGGCGGGGTCGATATCGAGGTGGAGGCGCGCAGCGAGCTCTCGGACCCGCGCCGTGGCAGCCCGGCGGTTCCAGGACCAGCGCGACCGGGTCGCGAGGGCGATCGTCTCGGCGACGGTCAACGACGGGACGAGCATGTGGTGCTGGTGGACCATCGCGAGTCCTGCGGCGATCGCATCAGCCGGGGCGGCGATCTCGAGCGGCCGGCCGTCGACGGCGATCGTCCCGGCGTCGCGCCGGTGGATCCCGTAGACGATGTTCATGAGCGTGCTCTTGCCCGCGCCGTTCTCGCCGAGCAGCGCGTGTACGCTTCCGGGCGCGACGTCGAGGTCGACGCCGTCGACCGCCTGGACGGCGCCGAAGCTCCGCCGCATCCCGCGCAGGCGGAGCCTGGGAACCGGCGACGGAGCCTCGGCGACCATCACGGATCCTCGCGGCGTCGACTCAGCCTGCGGTGATCGAGCCGTCGGCGAGCCCCGCGAGCGCGGCCTCGGCCGCCTCCTGGACCGATGCGTCGACGTGGTGGAACGACGCGAAGGAGAAGACGCCGGTCGAGGCGTCCATGTTCACGAGCGTCCCACCCAGGTCTCCGTCGACGAAGTGCTGACCGATCTCGTCGTAGGCGGTGTCGAAGTCGACGAGGACGCTCGTCACGACCGAGTTCGGGTATGCGTCGCTCTCATCGATGTACTCGCCGAGAGACAGCGTGCCGGACTCGTCGGCGGCCTGCTGCACACCCTGACCGGCCATGTCTGCCTGCGGGATGAGGAAGTCGGCGCCGTCGGCGATCGCCTGCTGCGCAAGCTGCTTGCCCTTCTGGATGTCGGTGAAGGAGCCGATCCAGACCTGCGAGATGACCGCATCCGGGTTCTCGAGCTGCGCGCCGCGCTCCATGAGCTCGAAGGTCTCCTCCGACGAGGGGAGCTGCTCGCCCCCGATGCCGTAGATGTTCCCGCTCTGCGAGACGAGGCCGGCGATGATGCCGTCGAGGTAGCCCTGCTGGGTCCAGTCGACGGACCACGCCGAGTAGTTGTCGAGGCCTTCGAGGTCGGTCTCGTAGGAGAACAGCGAGAACTGGACGTCCGGGTAGTCGACCGCGACCTCCTTCATCGCCGAGGCGTAGCCGGAGGAATGGGCGATGACGAGGTCGTAGCCGTCGTCGGCGTACTGTCGCAGGAGGGCGGGCGCCTGCTCGTAGGTCGCCTCCTCGGTGTACGTGCAGTCGAAGTCGTACTTCTCGCACATCGCCTCGTACGCGGCATAGCCGGCCGGGTCCCAGTTCCCCTGGTCGACGAACTGTGTGAACAGCGCGGCGACCTTCGGGCGATCGCCGGACTCACCGGTGCTCGCGTCACCGGTCGAGGCGCCGGCGCCGCACGCGGTGACGGCGGCGGCGCAGACGGCGAGGATGCTCGTGGCGACGACGCGGAGGACCGCGCGGCGCAGGGACGGGTGACGCATGATGCTGGTGCCTCCTTGGTTCACATAGATCAGATTTACGATTTGAGATCTCATGTCGAATACTGGCGAGGCTTTCAGCGATCTGCCAGCGATACCACAAACTGTTTACACACCGACACGGGGCCGTAACGAGCCGTGTCCTCGGAGCCGGCGCCCCCGGGCGTCGCTACCGCCCGAGGTCCTCGAGCACGAGCCCTCCGCCGATCCAGCCGATCGCCATGGTGACCAGATTCGGGCCGCCGTCCGGGATCTTCGGCATCGTCGAGGCGTCGATGATCTTCACGCCCTCGGTGCCGACGACGTTGAGCCGCTCGTCGACCGTCCGGCCCATCCCGCAGGACGCGACGGGGTGGTTGTAGGTCTCGACCCGGGCGCGGAGCTCGTCGCGCACGTCGCCCCTGGTCCACCAGGCGTCCTCGGGCACGGCGACGACGCCGCTGGCCGCCATCGCCTCGATGAGCCCCGCGGTCTGCTCGACGGCGACCGCCATCCGCTCGAGGTCCGCGTCCTCCGCGAGATGGCCGAGCCGGATGCGGGCGCGGTCGCCGGCGCCCCGCTCGATAGAGCCACGGCTCACCGGCTGCATGAGCGCGACCGACACGCCGTACTCGTTCCGCGGCCGGCTCCGGTCGTAGAGCCAGGTCGAGAACGGGAAGACCTGGAACTCGTCGGCCGGGTCGTCGGCGACGCTCGCGCGCAGCAACGAGCCGGACACCGGACGGGCGAAGACGTCGGCCTCGTCACGTGCGAGGACGTTCATCATGACCCAGGGATGGTCCTGGAGGCCCTCGCCGATCCCCGGTGCGCCGATGCCGGAGCGCCACAGCAGCTCCGGCGTCGAGTAGGTGCCGCCGGCGACGACGACGAGGTCGGCGAGCACCGTCTCCACGCCGCCCGGGCCCTCGACCTCGACGCCGATCGCGCGGGTGCCGTCCATCAGGATCCGGCGGACGAAGCTCCGGTCGCGCAGCGTGATCCGGTCGCGGACGAGCGGGGCCACCCCGGCGAGCGCGCCCCAGCGGGCGCCGCCGACACGGTTCGTCGGCCAGGGGCCGTAGCCCTGGACGCCGGGGGCGTTGTGGTCGGGGCAGGGCGCGTGCCCGGCCGCGGCCGACGCCGCGAAGAACGCCTCGTCCAAGGGGCCCTGGCTCAGCCGCGTGATCGGGATCGGCCCGGCGTTGCCGTGGTACGGCCGATCGCCGAACTGCTCGTCGGTCTCGATCGCCCGCATGGCCGGAAGCAGATCGTCCCAGCGCCAGCCCTCGGCCCAGCCGGCGAAACCGCTCGGCTGACCACGCGAGCCGGCCGCCGCGTTGACGCTCGATCCGCCCCCGAGCACCTTCCCGCGGACGAGGTGACGGCCGCTGTCGAGGTCCGCGTAGTCCCAGTCGGCGCCGTCGAACGGCGGATGGCCGTGCAGGAACCGCTCCGGCACCGGGTCGCCCGGGTCCTCACCCGCTTCGAACAGCGTGACGTCGACGGCGTCGGCCATCCGGTGCGCGGCCAGCAGGCCGCCGTTGCCGCCGCCGGCGACGACGACCTTCATGCCCCGGCTCCCCTCAGCCCGAGGACGTCGGCGAAGTTGTCGCCCATGATGCCGGCGAGCTTCTTCTCGGGGATCGGTGGGAGCCCGAGCATCGGTGCCTCTTCGTTGACGGTGAGCAGCTTCTCGCGGAGCGCCACCGGGTCATAGAGGAACCCCGGGAAGTCGGTGCCGAAGAAGATCTTCTCCAGGGGGACGAACATCGGCTCGGCGCGGTGCAGGTAGAGGAAGAGGTCGCGCCTGGTCACCGAGGCGATGTGGTAGCTGATCTCCGTGTAGAAGCTCGGGTGCTTCGTGAGGAGGAACATCGCCTCGTCGATCCAGGGGTGGCCGCAGTGGGCGATGATCAGCCTGAGGTCGCGGAACTCCCGCCCGACGTCGTCGAGCAGCGCCGGGCGGGCGAACTCCATCCTCGCGTCGATCCGGGTCGATCCGGCCTGGTGGACCATGACCGGGACGCCGAGGTCGCGTGCCGCCGCGAAGATCGGGAACGCGAGCTCGCGATCGGCGGGCGACCAGTGCTGGTACATCGGGTACAGCTTCACGCCCTGGACGCCGTGCACCTCCACCGCGCGGCCGAGCTCCTCGACCGCCTGCCTCGGACCGCGGTACCGCGGGTTCACCGAGCCGAAGGCGATGAGCTTCTCCGGCTGCGCCGCCTGACACGCGCCGAGATACTCGTTGCAGCGCTCCGGATGCGGCTCGCCGCCGAGCCCGAGCGTGTCATCGGCGTCCACCGTGCCGATCAGGCGGCCGTCGAGCCACTGCGGGCTGACGGCGAGGGCCACCACCTTGTCGAACCCGGGGTGGGCCGCGACCGTCTCGTCGGGGCCGACGACGCCGAAGCCGTCCTTGCCGTCCTCCTCCTCGACCCGCTCCCACTCCTGGTCGGTGGGGTGGCGGTGTGTGGGCAGCCGACCCTGCGAACGGTAGATGCACAGCGAGCCCTCCCTGCCGTACTCCTTCGTGAACCCCGCGTCGCTGGCAAGCGACAGGATGTGCGTGTGCGCATCGATCTGCACGGTCACCCCTCCAACTCCGGCCAGTGACGGCCGCTCAGTCCCTGATCCCAGAACTGCCGCTCCATCCGGCAACCCGTCAGGAAGATGTCGGCGAGGCGTGTCCGCTTCGTCTCGGCGAACCCGGGCAGCAGCACGTCGAGGCCGTCACGGAGCCTGCGCACGACGGCGTCGTAAGAGTCGGACGCGAAGAACGCGATCCACTGCGCGTACACCGGATGCGCGACCGTGATCGGCCTCAGCGCCCGCGCGAGCTCGCCGTAGCTCCAGGCGCAGGGCAGGAGCGCCGCGGAGACGTCCGCGGTGTCGCCGGTCGCGGCGACGGCGAGCAGCCAGGAGGTGTACGCGAGCGTCGCGGGGGCCATGACGTCGCGCTCGGCGGCGGACGCGGGGCCGGCGAGCGCTTCGATCGCCGAGAGGAGGCGGAGGTTCTCCGGGATCTCGGTCTCGACGATGTTGACGAGCGAC
Organism: Microbacterium sp.; assembly: GCA_047606965.1. Classification (GTDB taxonomy): domain Bacteria; phylum Actinomycetota; class Actinomycetes; order Actinomycetales; family Microbacteriaceae; genus Microbacterium. Next base: position 1,770 of record JASGDW010000016.1, on the reverse strand, counting down.
GCCGTGTGGTCGGCGAGCTCGGCGAGCCCGTTCGAGCGCGACGCCGCCGACGCGATCATGCGTGCATACGCCGGGAGGTAGAGGATGTTCTGCGAGATGTAGAAGCGGAATCGCTCCGGCGGCAGGACGCCGGTCGCGAGCCGCCGCGGGAACTCGTGCCCGACGAGCGCCTGCCACACCGGCAGCGCGTGCTCGCGGAGCTGGGCCGTGGACGCCGGTGCGCTCATGCGACGACCGCCGAGCGCTGCGAGAGATGCCCGCGGAGCGTCGTCGCGGCGTATTCGGTGCGGAAGACGCCGCGCTCCTGGAGCTCGGGCACGACCTTGTCGACGAAGTCCTCGATGCCCTCGGGGAGCGTCGAGGCGTTGATGTTGAAGCCATCCGCCGCGCGGCTCTCGAACCAGCGGACGAGCTCGTCGGCCACCTCGACGGCGGTGCCGACGCACGTGAAGTGACCGCCGCCGGCAGAGATCCGCGAGAGCATCTCGCCGACCGTGACGAGGCGCCCGTCGTCGTGCGAGAGCGTCTGCATCATGACGTAGCGCCCCTTCGGCCCGGGGAAGTCCTCGATCGGCGGGAGCTCCGGCATGAGATCGTCGGGGTCCCAGCCGGAGCAGTCCATCCCGATGTACGCGCTCAGCGTCGCGAGCTGCCGCGGCAGCGGCTTGAGCGAGTCGAGATAGCGTTTCTTTTCCACCGCTTCGGCATGGGTGTCGCCGATGATCGTCACGCAACCGGGGAGCACGGCGATCGCCTCCTCCTCGCGGCCGTGCCGCCGTGTCCGCAGCTTGATGTCCTCGTAGTACTCGCGGGCGTCGTCGATCGTCGACCCGATGCCGTAGATCGCCTCCGCGTAGCGCGCGGCGAGATCCCGGCCCTCCGGCGAAGCACCCGCCTGAACCAGGATCGGGCGCCCCTGCGGGCTCGGCGGGGTCGAGACCACGCCTCTGATGCGGAAGAACCTCCCGCTGTGGTCGACCGGCCGGAATCGAGTCGGGTCGAAGAACTCGGCGTTCTCCTTGTCGAAGCGGCACACGCTGGTCGGGTACGAGTCCCAGAGCGCCATGAGCACCTCCGCGAACTCCCGCGCGCGGGCGTAGCGCTCGACGGGCGGAAGCAAGGCGTCCATGCCGTGCAGCAGCGCCTCCGCGTCGAACTGCGAGGTGACGAGGTTGATTCCGACCCGGCCACCGGAGATGAGATCGAGCGAGGCCATCGAACGAGCGACGTTGACCGGGTCGTTGAGCGAGCTGGACACCGTCCCGATCAGGCCGATGCGCTCGGTCCGTGCGGCGACGTAGGCGAGCAGCGTCGACGGCTCGAAGACCGAGCCCGGGCAGACGTCCGCCCCTCCCCACATCGCCAGCTGCGTGTCGGCGAGGAAGACCGCGTCGAAGAGCCCGCGCTCGCAGATCCTCGCATAGTCGACGAAGACATCGGGATCCGTGACCTCGGTGAGCGCGGTGCCCTCACGCTGCCACGCGGACGGATGATGGCCGAAGAGCTTCATGAACAGGTTGAGCCGCATGAGTCGGGCGCCCGGCTCGACGTCCGTCCGCTCCGGGATTCGCGAAGTGATCGTCATCGCACACCTTCATCTCGCGCTACGCGGACGGGAACGACCTGTGAATTTAGGATCTGATATCTGAGTTTCCCTCGAATGACGGCGTCGTTTCGACTCTGTTTCATCCGCCCTCTGCCGCGAGACCGCATCCGCGCGCCGAGACAGCATCCAGAACACGCCGTCTCGGCGCGCGGATGCGGTCTCGC
>JASGDW010000015.1:0-2917 GCA_047606965.1 Microbacterium sp. | reverse complement strand
GCCGGCAGCTGCGCTCGTTGAAGGGCCTGCCCGACAGAGCCAGGCATCAGCATGCGGCGCAGTTCACGCGACGCGAGATCCGTGCCGGTCTTCTCATCAACTCGATGGGCGCGACGCTGACCGCGGCCGTGTTCGTCATCGTCACGATCACGAAGTTCACGCACGGCGCGTGGCTCGTGTTCCTCGCGATCCCGGTGCTGTCGCTGCTGATGATCGGCGTGAGCCGCTACTACCGCGACGTCGAGCACGAGATCGCCGTCGACGACACCACGCACTTCGGCGCGGCCGGCGACGTCGCGATCATCCTGGTCGGCCGGCTCCAGAAACCGGTCGTGAAGGCGATCGACTACGCTCTCGCCGCGAAGCACGACAAGACCATCGCCATGCACGTCGCGATCAGCAAGGAGTCCGCCGACACGCTGCAGCGAGAATGGCAGCAGCACCGGATGCCGGTGCCCCTGGTCATCATCGAGTCGCCCTACCGCACCTACGCGGGCCCCGTGGCCGCGTACATCAACAAATATCGCGAGGAGCACGGCTCGGCCGTCGTGACCGTCTACCTGCCGCAGTACATCGTCGGACACTGGTGGGAGTCGCTGCTGCACAACCGGCGGGCACGCCGCGTGGCCCAGCAGCTGATGCTCGTGCACGGAGTGACCATCACCCTCGTGCCCTGGCTGCTCGACTCCTCGGAGCTCATCTACGGCCGCCGCTCGCGTCCGCTGCCCGGACAGGAGCGCGCCGGCCAGCCGTACACGGCGTCGCCCGGTGAGATGCCGATCCGGCGCGACGACGAGTTCACCTCCCGTCCGGGGCGTTCCTCGGCCGGGACGGGGGACGCGATCGCCGGAGACGCGTCCGGCGGCCCCGCGCCGAACTAGCCTGGAGGGATGGACTCCGCCGGTTTCGACCCCGAGCACGTGCGCGCCGACTTCCCCCTGCTCGCCCAGCGGGTGAACGGCCATCCGCTCGTCTATCTCGACGCGGGCGCGACCAGCCAGAAGCCGCAGCAGGTGCTGGACGCCGAGCTCGACTTCCTCACGCGCACGAACGCGGCCGTCCACCGCGGCGCCCACACGCTCGCCGCCGAGGCGACCGAGCTGTTCGAGGATGCCCGCCGCACGGTGGCCGGCTTCGTCGGCGCCGACGAGGAGACCCTGGTGTGGACGCACGGCGCCACCGAGGGCCTGAACCTGATCGCATACGCGATCGGGAATGCGACCGCCGGCCGCGGAGGCGCGGCATCCGCTCCTCTCGCGCTGCGACCCGGCGACGAGATCGTCGTGACCGAGGCCGAGCACCACGCCAACCTCATCCCCTGGCAGGAGCTCGCGGCGCGCACCGGAGCGGTGCTGCGGCACATCCCCGTGCATGACGACGGCGCGCTCGACCTGGACGCCGCGGCCGACCTCGTCGGCGGGCGCACCCGCATCGTCGCGTTCGGGCACGTCTCGAACGTGCTCGGCATCGTGAACCCGGTGGAGGAGCTGGTCGCGCTGGCGCACGGCGTCGGCGCGCTCGCGGTGCTGGATGCGTGCCAGTCGGCGCCGCACCTGCCGCTGGACCTGCCCGCGCTGGGCGTGGACCTCGCCGTCTTCAGCGGCCACAAGATGCTCGGCCCCTACGGGATCGGCGGCCTCTACGGGCGGCGCGAGGTGCTCGAGGCACTGCCGCCGTTCCTCACCGGCGGGTCGATGATCACCACGGTGACGCTGGACGAGGCCGAATACCTCGCGCCGCCGCTGCGGTTCGAGGCCGGCACGCAGCCGGTGTCGCAGGCGATAGGCCTGGCCGCCGCGGTGCGCTACCTCGACGGCCTCGGGATGCCGGCCGTGCATGCGCACGAGCGCGAGCTGGAGCGGCGGCTGCGCGACGGGCTGCGCCAGGTCGACGGTGTGCGGCTGCTCGGCGACGCCGACGGGGACCGGGTCGCGCTAGTCGCGTTCGACCTCGACGGCGTGCACGCCCACGACGTCGGCCAGGTGCTCGACGCACAGGGTGTCGCGGTGCGCGTCGGCCACCACTGCGCCCAGCCGCTGCACCGCCGGTTCGGGCTGACCGCCTCGGTGCGGGCCTCGGCGTCCGTCCACACCACCGTCGCCGACGTCGACACCTTCCTGGACGCCGTCGCCGGCGTCCGCTCCTACTTCCGGGTGCGCGCATGAGCCGCCCTCCCCGCCGCGACACCTCACGGATGTCATGTTCCGCGGCGGTTTTCGTGACATCCGCGACGTCTCGCGGGGACGGGGTACGGAAGTGAGCGGGCTCGACGGGCTGTATCAGGAGCTGATCCTCGACCACGCGAGGGCCCGGGACGGGTACGGGCTGGCAGCGCCCGAGGGCTCCTGCGCCACCTCGCACCAGCGCAACCCGATCTGCGGCGACGAGATCACGCTGCGGGTGCGGATGGACGGCGACACGATCCGCGACGTCACCTGGGAAGGCGCGGGCTGCTCGATCTCGCAGGCGTCGGCGTCCATGCTGACCGGCCTGGTCGACGGGCTCGACCGGCCGGCGGCATCCGCGTTGATCGGACGGTTCCGCGAGGCGCTGCGCTCGCGCGGCGGCATCGAGCTCGACGAGGACGAGTTCGGCGATGCCGCCTCCTTGAACGGGGTCTCGAAGTTCACCGCACGGGTGAAATGCGCGATGCTCGCCTGGGTCGCGCTGGAGGACGCGCTCGCCCACGCCTGAGCGCCCGCCCCTCGCACCCCCCGGTTCGTCTCCGTCAATGTGCTGCCCGATACCGGGTTGCAGGGCACTTCGACGGAGACGAAAGCCGGGGCGGGATCAACCGCGGCTGGAGCTGGACCAGACCGTCGTGGAGCCACCGCCGCGCGAGGACGCCCGCCGGTTGCGGCGACGTGCGCCCTCGCCGGCGGGACGCTGCTGCGCGGGCGCGCCGGCCCGGCCGGAG